>JACQRJ010000023.1 GCA_016206505.1 Candidatus Peregrinibacteria bacterium
ACCGGTCTTTTCCGCAATCTTTGCATGCGTCATTTTGCGCTCGTTGCCAAACCATTTTGAAAGCAAACCGGTATTCTTATTCTTGCCGTCCTCCAGACAAAACAAAACTTTTTCCTCCGCGGTCATCAAATTGTGGGAAAGTTTTTTTTGATAATCCTGAATTTGCTGGCTCAAAATAGACATCAAATTCATCAAAAGTTCGGGATATCTGGCAACCAAAGCGGAAAAATCCTGCATGGAAATCAAGCATACATAAGCCTCCTCTGTAACTTCCGCAAAATGATCGGGATCCTTTTGATCGGGATTTATCTGTCCAAAAATAGAACCCGGACCCAAAATATCCAGGATATAGCGCTTGCCGCCGCGCGAAAGATATAAAGTAATCTCCCCCTTCTTCAAAATATAAATCTGCGAAGCCTCGGAATACGGCGAATACAACAACTCTTTTTTCGGACAAATTTTTTCATGAACAATATGCGATATTTCTATCAAAGCATCCGTGGAAAGGCCTTTAAACAAATCCACATTTTTCAAATACCATGAGAGATTCTGATTTTTCATATTCAGAAGATAGGATAAATTAACTTTATTGTAAAGTTCCCCCAAAAACGTCACCGGTGATACTTTTGCGAAAACCCTGAATTAGAGTTAACATCCACAATGCTTTCCTGGCAAAAAAGCACTCTACAAAAATCAATAACCCCATCAATTATGCTTAATACAAAACCCGCCGATAATCAATTTCCAATCCATGAATTGATCAAAAACCGCTACAGCGCTCTCACAATCGATCCAAATCATCCGGTGGAAAAAGAAAAATTCAATTCTATGATCGAAGCCGCCCGCTGGGCACCATCTTCGTACAATGAGCAACCATGGTCATATGTAGTCGGTTTCAAAGGTGACGAAAATCATCAAAAACTTGCAGACTGCCTTGTCGAAGGGAATAGCTGGGCAAAGCAGTCACCGATTTTGATGCTTTCAATAGCCAAAAAAAATTTCACATTCAATAAAACTCCAAACCGTCATGACCTGCACGATGTGGGCGCAGCCAACGCAATCATGCACCTGCAGGCAACGGATCTCGGCCTTGCAATGCATCAAATGGCCGGATTTGATGTGGAGAAATCGATCAAAACTTTTAACATCGGCGAAGAATATGAACCGGCAAGTATGATCGCAGTGGGCTACCTTCTCGAAGATAAAAGTACGTTGCCGGAAAACATCAAAAAGCGCGAAGAGGCCAAAAGAGAACGCAAGGATTTTGAAAAAATGTTTTGGCCGGTTTAGGCGGTTTCAAGCGACAAAGCCGACGTAACAATGCTTGGGAACTTTTGAAAAGTGAGGGAACGCAAGGAAACAAGGAGCTTGTGAACGAGCCGTATGCAGCTATACGGTGAGGAGCAAGTGACGAAGTTGACGAAGCATTACACACTTTTCAGAAGTTCCTGCTATACAAAATCCCCACCACCCAAAACCCGCCCAAAACCACAACAATCAAAGCGCCACTAGGAAGATTGAACAAAACGCTTAAATAAAGCCCGGCAAAAGTTGCAACAATTCCAAGCAAAGAACTCAAAATAAAAGTCTGACTGATATTTTTCGCGAAAATTTTCGCCGTATTTGAAGGAATTGTAGTAAAAGCCGCGACAAGCAGAACACCGATAATTTTCATGGACAGCGCAATCATGATCGCCAGCAAAAAAATCAAAAGACCATGCCAGAATTTCTTATATTTCACCAAAGAATGACTCAAAGTATCACTCAAAGAAATTTTCAAAAACGTGCGATGCGAAAAGAGCACAACCAGCCCGATACCAAATAAAAGCACTATAGTAAGCCAGAAATCAAAACTGCTGATTCCCAAAATATCCCCGAACAAAAACTGCTCGATATTGATCCGATAGCCCGGAAAAAGCCCGACAACGATAATACCCAGCGCCAAACCGACGCGCGAAAAAATCTCCAAAAGCGAATCATTTTGAAAAAGTTTTCCGCGCTGCACCACATGAATCAAATAAGCCGCAATCAGACACACGACGATCAACATCAGAGTAATCGGCAAATTAAAAAGAATCGCCAAAGCAATGCCCAAAAAACCGATATTTGAAAGTGCATCGGTAAACAAAACTTCCTGACGCAGCACCGTATATCCGCTCATCCAGGAAAGAATCAGACTGAGAAATCCGCCGACAATCAGCGCTCTCAAAAAAAACGGATACTGCAAATATTCAATGAACGTGGTCATGTTTATGTACATAAGGCTGTAAATGTTTACCAAAAATAGACTTGAAAACCTGATCTTCAGCGACTTCTTTTGGCTTGCCGGTACAGCAAACATGCCCGGCCAGACAAAGCACTTTATCGGCATTTTTTATCACCAGATGAATATTGTGCGAAACGACAACGATTGAAATGCCGTATTTTTTGCGAATTTCCAGCACCATTTCATAAAAAGATTCTTCACCGGCGACATCAATACCGGCAGTCACTTCATCCAGCAAAAGCAAATCCGGTTTTTGGGAAAGCGCCACAGCAATCAAAACTCGCTGATATTCCCCTCCGCTTAAGTCCCCAATTTTGCGCTTCAGCAAAGACAAAACGTGCGTTTGTTCAAGATATTCCCTATAACCTTTTTCCCCGAAAAGTTCGCAAAATTCATGCACGGTCAAAGGGAAAGAAGTATTGAGATCGCTTTTCTGCGGAATGTAAAAAATTTTATCCGAATGTTTGATGACTTCTCCAGACGTAGGCGCAACCAAGCCGACAATACTCTTGAGCAACGTAGTTTTTCCTGTGCCGTTTAAGCCGATGAGACTGACAATACTCCCCTCCTCAATCTCAAAAGAAACATTATTCAAAACTTTTACGCCTTTTGAAAACTCAACCGTCAAATTTGTAACTGAAAGAATTTTCGACATTATTTTACATTAAAAATTTTCTCAAACGCGTCCAGATTACCACGCATCAATTTGAAATAGCCATCTTTGGAAACTTCACCGCCATCGGGATTAAGCGTTTCGATTTTAAGTCCATAATCCTGTGACAAAGTCTGCGCCAATTTTGGGGAGAACTGCGGCTCGGCAAAAATCACTTCCACTTTTTCCTTTTCAATCACCTCAACAAGCTGCGCCAAATACTTTGCCGATGGCTCATTGCCGACATTTTCTTCCAAAAAACCGACACTCTGAACACCAAAATTTTTCTCAAAATACTGATACGCATCGTGAAAAACTAAGTATGGCTTAATATCCAATTCCGACAATTCGGACGAAATTTCACTGTCCAAAAGATCAAGTTGCGCACTCAAAATTTTCAAATTTGCCGCATAAATAAGCGCATTTTTGCTATCAGCAACTATCAACGCATCAGCAATATTTTGCACCTGGATTTTGGCATTTTTCGGTGAAAGCCAGATATGCGGATCGTACTTACCGACATGTTCCTCTTCCTCGGCTTCGGCATCTTCAAAAAGCGGTTCTGAAAATTCCAATAATTCAACATTTTTGCCGGTATCGACAATCAAAGCTTTTGATCCTTCGAGACTTTTCCCCAAAAATTCCTCAAGCCCAAGCCCGTTTAATACAATCAAATCGGCCTCAGCGATATTTTTTGCCGCTTCCGGAGTCAAAGAAAAAGTATGAAAACTGGCATTTGGCGGCACAATATTTTGGATTTCCACATTTTGCGCGCCATCGGCAATATTCGCAGTCAAAGAATAAAGAACCGGAATTGAAGTCAGAATTTTGAATTTTTCCGCAGCCGGATTCTCATCAATACCGCTATCACAAGCCGAAAAAGCAAACAGGGCAATCACAATTAGCAAAATCAATTTTTTCATAAATTTTTTAAGTTGTTGAAGTCAATCGCTTTTGTATTAAAGGAAATTTTGCGTGGCAAAATTTCATGGTGATGTGTACCCCATTTAGTAGACACTTTAGAACCCCCTAACCCTCGACCTTGGCTAGAAGATGATCTCTGTATGCAACAGGGGTCATCCTGTTTCTTGTCCACTGTTTTCTTTCGTGATTGTAGTATCTCATATATTCGTCGATTGCCAAACGTAACTGTTCGAACGATTGGCATGACTTGTAATCAAGCTCGTCTTTCATGTGGCCGAAAAAGGATTCAATGGGCGCGTTGTCGATGCATTTTCCTTTGCCAGACATTGATTGGATCATCTTCAATTCCTTGACGATCTCAATATAGGCTGGATTGGTGTAATGGAATCCTTGGTCAGAGTGGATCATGATGTTTTCGTATGAACCCAATTGTATGTTTTTCACGGTTTCCGTGACCAAAGTGACTTCCAAGGTCAGGGAGAGATTCCATGCCACAACTTCACCGCTCGCAATGTCTTTGATAACGGAAAGGTAGGCAAAGCGGCTCAGAAACGGGATGTATGTGATATCAGTGCAGAAAACCTTGTACGGCAAAATCTGATGGAATTCTCTTTGTAGTTTGTTGGGGAAGGTTCTGTGCTCCAAGCTTTTCTTCATCATCTGTTTGTATGGATTCTTTTTTCTCACTATGGCGGCTAATCCATATTTTCTCATGATTCTCTGAATTTTCTTGTGATTCATGGTAGGAATTCTCATTTTGATGTTTCTCCAGCCGTATTTGCCTTTTCCGCTATCGAAAACTTTCTTGACTGCGAGGTAATCAGAATGATCTTTATCCGCCTTATCTGCGTACTTTAGCCATTTGTAGTATCCGGCCCTAGAGACATCTGCCAGTTCACAAAGGATATTGACGTCATCCTTTAGCTCTCTAATGAGTTTGTATTTTTCACACGGCCTGAGTTTGACTCCGCTCTTTTGGCCCGGAGTTTGGCTAAAAAATCATTTTCTTTTTCAAGATATCTAACCTGAAGCTCCAACCGCCTAACTCTGTCAGCTTCGGGTGATCTTGTTCTTTTGTATCCGCCGTCAGCCTGGACACCGGATAGTCTTGTCAGGCTTTCTAAGCCGCCTCTCTTCACCATGCGTTTCCAGTCTTTGAGCGTATATCTGCAGTAGTCCTTTTTCCATATGCCAATATCGAACCCGGCCTGTTTCCAAATCTCATCCGGCTTGATTCCCTGATCATACAAGTCCAAAGCTCGTTTTTTGAATTCGTAGGTGTAACTGATCGA
Organism: Candidatus Peregrinibacteria bacterium; assembly: GCA_016206505.1. GTDB lineage: Bacteria > Patescibacteriota > Gracilibacteria > UBA1369 > LOWO2-01-FULL-3 > JACQRJ01. The sequence goes on from JACQRJ010000023.1 coordinate 5,135, forward strand.
TCTTTGTCCACAGCTAAAGACACAGGGATTCTGTTTTAACTTCGCGATTTGCTCGTTTGAAAATATTGTTCTCATAAATTCTTTTGTTAATTGATTACTAACTGATTCTAACAAAAGAAAACTATGTACCCGTGTCCACTTTTTGGGGTACAGATCATGG
>JACQRJ010000028.1 GCA_016206505.1 Candidatus Peregrinibacteria bacterium
GCGCGGCCGCCTCGCGGCCGCGCGGAGCAACCCTTTCAAATCGCGAAGTTTCTATTGGCGGAGAGGGGGGGATTCGAACCCCCGCGGGGACTGATGTCCCCCTACAGGATTAGCAATCCCGCCTCTTCAACCAGCTTGAGTACCTCTCCATAAGGTTTTTTGGGTTGCTTTGGGTTTGCTGAAAGCTTAGGTAATATAGGCAAAAGGGATTTTGAAGTCTAGGGAAACTCTAAAAATGCGGTGAAAATTTTTTGAATCACAGGGCAGTGTGTTATTATTCCGACATGAAAAAAATGATGTTTTTACTTTTGATTTTACCGCTGCTATTTGCGGCCTGTACAAAGCCGGAAACTGAAGAAAGTGATAAATACGACCCAAACCGTGATGCGGTAAAGAATACCCAAGTGGAATTGTCGCTGGCGGCACTCGCTTTGACAGATGCCGGAGAAGGTTCTGACGCAGAAAGTAAGATGGATTTTGTAATTTATCTGGAGAGGCCGGATTTGAACCTGAAGCAACCGCTGCAGGATCGTGAAAATGAAAGTGTTTATACACAAGACTTACCTTTAGAGCTGCAGCCAAGGTTGATGTATGTAAGCGATGTTTCCGATACTGATAGGGATAGCGGTTCCATGTGTTATCGCCAGATTTTTCCACATGCATGTACAGTTAATTTGAAGCGGGAAGATTTTGAAAAAGGTGAACTTACTTATCTGATCAAAATTTTGTTTGAAGACGATACTTATGCGGCAAAGGAAATTACCGTGAAAATTCCCCAAAGGTTAGCGAAGCCTGAGCTTATTGAACCTATGCAAGCGCCGAAACAGGGAAATACTCTGGCAATGAAATTTAAAGATGTGGGAGCAGATGATTATGAAATAGCGGTGAATTTGTGCAGACCTTATGGTGACGACGGAATAAATCCCTGTCTGGACGGAGTGAATTATAGCTTGAAACGTAAAGATGGAGTGCTGTTGGATGCTACTTATCAGCCGCTTTATCCAATAAAAATAGAAAAGGATAGGGATATCATTTCTTTGACTTCGGATTTTGTGATCTCTTTTGAAGAAAGCGTGGAATATTCGATCATTGCAAAAAAATTAGGTGAAGTTGATGAAAAAATTCCTGCCATCACGACTTCTTACGAGCTTAAGAATTTCGGAATTTGAATCTGGCTTTGAAGTGTCTTAGCGTCAATTCCTTGCCGTAAATCACATCAACCGGGGGGATTTTATCGCGACCATCATAGAGAGATTTTACAGATGCCACCGCATGGTCGAGATCCTGTTTTTCATAGCGCAAACGCGGTACCGCAAAACGGACAAAATTAACTTCCGGAAATGTTTCTTCACCTGTTTTTGAATCATAAGAACCAAAAGCAAAATAGCCTAACTCACATGCACGATGGCCGTAAGCGGAAAGTAGAAGCGCGGTAAATGAAATGCCGCCAAAATCACCGGCTTTCAGCGCGGTATCTTCGAAAAATTTATTCATATCCAGATAAAGCGCATGGCCGCCAAATGGCTTAAGCACGGGTAAACCGGCTTCTGCCATGGAAGATCCAAAATCCTGAATCTGGGAAATGCGAAAATTCATATACTCATCCCTGACAATCGTTTTTAAGCCCACGGCAAGTGCCATAATATCGCGGCCGGAAAGCCCGCCATAAGTGGGATGTCCTTCTTTGATGATCTGATAATTCATCAGGCCGTCCAAAATTTCCGGATATTTTTCTATGAAAAGCCCGTTATTTCTGATAAAAATTCCGCCGCCCATGTTTGATAAACCGTCTTTTTTGAAACTGATTGTAAAACCGTCTGCAAAAGAAAAAATCTCGTGCACAATTTCTTTAATGGATTTTTCTTTATAACCTTCTTCGTGCTGTTTGATGAAATAAGCGTTTTCGGCGAAGCGACAGGCATCGAGAAAAAATGGTTTTTTATAGGTTCGTGACAAGCCGTAAACTTCCTTGATATTTTGCAAAGAAACCGGCTGTTCCCCACCGGTATTGTTGGTGATTGTTATAAAAATCACAGGGATTTTGTCACCTTTTTCCTGAAGCAATTTTTCGAGTCTGGAAACGTCCATGTTTCCCTTGAAATGTGAATTGGAATTTCCGTCTTTCAGTTCCGGAGAAAAGAGATTTATGGCTTTCATGCCGTTGGCCTCGATATTGGCATGAGTGGTGTCAAAATGACCATTGCTGGGAATAATCTGATTATCATCGAGTGCACCGATAAATTTGAAAATCGCATCTTCGGCGGCTCTGCCCTGATGAAAGAGGAAAGCGTTCGGCTGATTTGTGCTTGGATCATTAAAAAATTCCGCTCCGAAAGTTTCATGAATTGCTTCCATGAGTTTGAAAAAACCTCTATTTGAGCCGTAGGATTCATCGCCGAGGTGCAGAGCCGCCCACTGTTCACTGGTCATGGTGGTGGTTCCGGAATCGGACAAAAAATCGCAGCCTGTGATAATTTCAGCCGGAAAAGAAAAAACGTTTAATCCAACTTCATCGAGTTTCTTCGCTCTTGCTTCAGGTGTCTGCGCGGATTTGAATTCGACGGAATGGTTGAAATAAGGGCGCGGTGAGGGCTTGAATGTGGATTGGGAGGGAAAATCTTGAATTAAAGCGGAAAGATGCATTTGATTAATGTTTATACTCAAATCGCTCGATTTTTTCAATAGGGTTTGGCTAAACTTTCTATGAAAAATGCTTCACGTCCGTTTGCATTTTTCCTGAAAGTTTTCCTGCTCTCCGGCAAAGTCTCGCAGAGCTCACTTTGCCTACGCTACGGATCGCCAAACTCGCTACTTAATGGCGGAGAGACTGGGATTCGAACCCAGGGTCCCCGTGAGGGGACTACAGTTTTCAAGACTGTCGCTTTCGACCGCTCAGCCATCTCTCCTTAAAACGGGGATGAGTATATTACATCTCTTCAATCACTTCAACACCAAGTAAAGTGAGGCCGTTCCTGAGAATTTGGCTTGTAGCCTCCACGATTTTCAGGAGCTTTTCGCGATCTTTGGGATTCGCTTTCAGTACAGGAATGGAATTGTAAAAAGAATTGAATTTCTGGGCAAGTTCGAAGAGATAATTGCTAAGCAAATTCGGCTTGTACTCCTGCGCGGAAATTATCAACTGCTCTTTGAATTTTGGGAATAAAACAATGAGGCTTTGGATAAGTTTTTCTTCTTCCGGTTTTAAATTTTTGCCGACGGCATCATTTGACTGCTGCTTTTCATCAGCCTTCCGCAAAATGCTTCTACATCTGGCGTAAGTATATTGTAAATAAGGCGCGCTGTTTCCCTCAATTGCGAGCATTTTATCCCAATCGAAAGTGATATCCGTGGTGCGATTTTGATGTAAAACATTGTATTTGATAGCCCCGATTCCGACAGCTTTTGCCACTTTATCTTTTTCTTTGAGGTCGGGACTTTTTTCCCGAATGATTTCCGTGGCTTTTTTGATACCTTCATTGATAACATCATCCAGCAAAACAATGTTGCCTTTTCGGGTACTCATTTTGGCATCTTTCATCTGCATACGGCCAAAAGAAACGTGTACGGCTTTTGTATAGTCCCAGCCGAATTTTTTGGCTGCGGCAAAGATCTGTTTGAAGTGCAGAGTCTGCGCGGTATCGACTACGTAAATAATCTTTTCCGGTTTGAAATGTTCCAGTCGGTATTTCAGCGTGGCAAAATCACGGGTGATATAAAGCGTAGCTCCATCTTTTTTTTGCACCGGCACGGTCGGGATATTTGGGTCATCAAAATTAATGACATAAGCGCCTTCTTCTCCTTCTACGATGATTCCTTTCTCTTTCCCTTCCTCCAAAATAGCAGGCATTTTGTCTTCATAAAAAGATTCTCCCGTTGTGTAATCAAAGTGGATGCCGCCAAGCAAATCATAAGTTTTATTGATTTCCTTCATGCTTTCATCGACAAACCATTGCCAAAGTTCATGGTTTTCCTTGTCGCCATCTTCAAAAATTTTAAATTCATGACGTGCTTTATCTTCAAGTTCGGGATTTTTTTCAGCTTCGTCATGAAAACGGACATAAAGCTTTAGAAGCTGTGCAATTGGATCTTTTTCAACAGTTTTTTTGTCTCCCCAGGTTTTGTATGCATAAATCAATTTGCCGAACTGAGTGCCCCAATCACCGATGTGATTGATGGAAATAGCGTTAAAGCCGAGAAATTTATAAATATTGTAAATGCTCTGGCCGATGATTGTTGATAAAAGATGGTGTACACCAAGCGGCTTGGCGATATTGGGCTGACTGTATTCCACTATGACGGTTCGGGTACTCAAATCTTCAGGAATTTTGCCGTAGCTCTCTTTTTGCGTAAGGATCTTTTCAATTTCTTTATTAAGTGTTTTTTCGGAAAGATGAAAGTTGATAAATCCGGGACCGGCAATTTCAACTTTTTTCAAAAGATCATTTTCTCCGATGTTTTCAATGATATTTTGCGCCACTTTCTGGGGAGATTTTTGGAGCTCCTTTGCCAGGCGCATAGCGATGTTGGAAGCATAATCACCGTGATCTTTGGAAAGAGGATACTCGATACTGAGGTCTATTTTTGTTTGGGGGAAGGCCTTTTGAACGGCTTTTTGAAGAATTTCTTTAAGTTGAGAATTGATAGCAGATTTATCAACGATGAATATTTTGGTTTCCGACTCAGGTTTTTTTGGAGATTTTTGCTTCGGGGTTTCCTTCGTTTCAGTTTGCTTTGGAGCTTCGACGCCAACATGAGTTTTGTAATAAGCCTTTTCCTGTTGCGGGATTTTAGAGTCATCGGCGTTTTTGCGCCCCTGAATGCCAAAATCCACACTGTTTTTTTCTTCTATCAAAACATACGGTTCAATCTGGCCACCAAGATACTTGATAATCCCCTGCTGTATTTCTTTTAACATGCCGCCAAATTGGTCCAGGTGCATATTGTTCAGATCTTCTACGATGATGACTGCGTTTTTGGTTTTTTCGGTGAATTTTGTGCGTTCACATTCGCGATGATTCCAATATCTGCAAGTGATGCCTCCTTCATCAAGATAGGCAACTTCCCCTTCTTTGGCATTTTGCACATCAATGGTTCCAAGCGGACGGAAGGGCTCGCCGCCTTTGGTATAAGTCAAGCGTAGATCTCCGCAAAGCCAATCCAAATCCTCACCGCCGATAGGCATCATGAATTTCAATGAATAATAATTGTACAAATCGACCAAAGCGCTGATATGCGGAATTTCCTTGCCGTCCTTCAGCCGTTTTACCAGAGCTGCAATGGAAGGAGGATATTTTTTGGGATTCACTCCAAAGCGGCCATAAGCGTCGTACCAGGTTTTGATTTTGGGCTCGTTATCAAGTTCTTTGTCTGCAAATTCTTTGGCTCTCTGAGCGCCTATCCCACGGAGCAGGCTTTCAATATTGGAGTTTCTTCGCGTATTATCTAGGCCGCGAATAACTATTAAACCGAGTTTTAAGTTCGGATAGTTATTAAAAATTTCTTTTTCAACAATGAGTTTCATGGACACCAGTTTACTGAATTGGCTGAGAAAATCAAAAAATATGTTTTTGCACTTTTCAGGCAATCTCTGTATTATAGCCTTTGTGCGCTAATAATTTATGTACTCGACGAAGTTAATAATTTTGGGAGTCCTGGTTCTACTTTCGGCATTCTTTTCCGGCAGTGAAACTGCTTTGATGTCTTTGAGCAAGTCGAAAGTTGATGAGTTGTGCGCGAAAAAAGTCAGAAATTATAAATTCTTAAAAAAACTCAAAGACAATCCGCATAAGATGCTGATTACTGTCTTGATAGGTAATAACGTCGCAAATACGGCTGCAAGCGCTATTGCAGCTTTGGTTTTTACGCAGATTTTTGATTCCGCAGGTCTGGGAATTGCAACCGGTGTGATGACCTTTGTACTTTTGGTTTTCGGTGAAATAACTCCGAAGGCTTTTTCCCATCAGAATGCGACAAGCATAGCCTTATTTGTTGCCAGACCAATTTATTATCTTCAGATTTTGTTTTTCCCGATCGTATGGATGTTTGATCGTATTATTTCAGTCGTGAATAAAATTTCCGGTTCAAAGCAAATGACTTCCGTAACCGAAGGTGAGATTGTTGCAATGCTAAAAATAGGCGCAGAAGAAGGTTCGATAGAAAAGCAGGAAAGAGAACTGATCGAAAACGTGCTTGAATTCAACGATATTCATGTGCAGGAAGTAATGACTCCAAGAGTCGTAATCGATTATCTGGATAGTGATATGACCATTCAAAATGCAGTGGAAATAGCCATTAAGTCCACACATTCGCGTTTTCCTGTATGCGATGGGGACTTGGATCATATAATAGGCATTATTTCCGTGCGGCAATTATTGAAATTTTTTGATGAATGTTCCCCAAAAAAGAAGCTGAAAACTTTGAAATTGCCTCCTCCGATTGAAATTCCGCTTTCAAAAAAAATCAATAAGCTTTTCAGGGAGTTTCAAAGACAGCATCAGCATATGGCTGTTGTGATCGATGAATATGGCGGGACGGCCGGTATTGTGACAATGGAAGATTTACTGGAAGAGATTGTTGGAGACATTATTGATGAATTTGATGAAGCAGAAAGGCCAATGGAAGTTGTTGATAAAAACACTGTTATAGTGAGCGGTACTGCATTGATTGAAGATGCGAACGACTTCTTTAAAATCAGGATTGGTAAAAATGATCGCGATACTTTGAATTCTTTTGTTCAGGAAAAATTGAATCGGTTTCCAAGGGAGGGTGAGGAAATAGATTTGCCGAGAGTGAAGATTTCAATTTTGAAAATGAAGAAAAACCTCATAGATAAGCTTAAAATTCGCAAGAAGACAAAAAAAACTTCTGTTTAGCGGTTTGATTTATTTCAGGAAATTTGCTATAATTTTCTGATTTTTTAAAAAAATAACAAAAACAAAAATGAAAAAGTTTTCTTCAACAATTGCAGTGATACTCTTGATGGGCTTAAGCTCACTTACTGCTTATGCCGCAGCGGACACCGAACGTCCGGGCAATGTAAGCAATCTCAAGGGAGTTGCCCTGGATGGTGCTGCGAAGCTCACCTGGGACAAAACTACTGATAATGTCGGAGTTGCCGGATACCAGGTACACTATGGCACAAAACCGGTTACGGCACAGGGAGAAACTTATGAAAAAGTTTTGGATGTCGTGGATGTTACGGAATACGTGGTGACTGATCTGGAAAATGATACAACTTATTATTTTTCAGTGATCGCTTATGATGCAACAAAGAATGAAAGTAAAAAATGGGCGAAAGAAGTTTCTTTAAAACCGGTACAGGAAGGAGGCGTGTCTGAAGACAAAGATGCTCCGCAAGTAAAAGATGCAGAAACATTGAACAGTCAGGAAGTTAAAGTTACCTTTTCCGAAGCGATTATGCTTCCAGGTGAAGATCCTGAAGATGCTTTTACAATCGAAGTGGATGCCACTTTGGAAGGATTTGCCGTTTTGGATGCAAAAATGGACGAAGAGGATACGGCAGGAAAATCCGTCATTTTGACCACAGCAAAACAACAGGTAGGGACAAAATACAAGTTAACCGTTTCTATTGATATTGAAGACGAGGCCGGAAATCCGATCATCAGCGGTACTTCCGATACGGCTTTATTTACAGGTACTTCTGTTTCAAAGGAGGCCGAAGATAAAAGCGGTCCTAAAGTTGTAAAAGTGCAGGCGACTGATCCGACTCACATCATTGTGAATTTTGATGAAGCGGTTGTTTTGAGCATTGATCCTTCAGAAAATTTCAAAATTATTGAAGAAAAGGAATCTGAAAAAACTTTGCAAGTTTTGGGTGTTGAACTGGTTAAAAATACCGAAGGCGTTGAAGATGCCGCCGTTATCATAACAACTTCTGAACAGGAAGATAAGAGTTATGTTGTTATTGCAAGCAAATTGAAGGACGAAACCGGCAATACTGTTGATTCCGAGAAAAATAGTGCGATTTTTACAGGACAAAAAGCACCTTCTGCGGATGGCGACAACGAGGATGATGAAGATAAGGTTGCGCCAAAAGATGTAGCAAAATTTTTGGCAAAAACTCTTTTTGAAGGGGAAAAGTATCTTGTAACTTTAACCTGGGAAATTCCGAAGGCAAATATCGGTGATGTGATCGAGCAGATTGTTTATATGAGTACCGATAAGGGTGAAAATTATGAAAAGAAGGCAACCCTTGATCCGGAAGCCACAAAGTATGAAGCGGCGAATCTGGATGCCGGTGAGTATTGGTTCAAATTGACCCAAAAGGATGCCGCCGGAAATGAAAGCGAAGGTGTAATTAAAAAGGTTATTTTGAGTAAAACAGGTCCGGAAATGCTCGGTCTTATCTTGGTTTCTCTTGGATTGGGCAGAATTTTCGGTAAGAAAAAGAGGAAATAGATTTTAGAAAAATTTTAAGAAAATTTTAAAACTCCGTGTCATAGTATGCGGCATGTATTGGCGCTATTTTTTGGCATTTTTGACTGGTTTATGCGGTTTTGTTATCTATTTGATACTTACTTTTCATGATGGGGAATTTCATGTTTATTTTTTGGATATAGGACAGGGCGATAGCGTACTTTTTGTCACACCTGATGGTTCTGAAGTGTTGATTGATGGCGGGCCGGGTAACAAAGTCATAGAAGAACTGGGCGAAGTTTTACCATTTTATGATAAAACCATCGAAATGCTTGTTTTGACACATCCCGATAAAGATCATATGGAGGGCTTGGTGGAGGTTTTGAAACGCTACAAGGTCGCTAAGGTTATGATAACCGGAGTTTTGAAGCAGGATGCACTTTACGAAGAATTTTTGCGCGAAATTGATGATATTGATGTGATTATTGTCGATGAAAATAGTGATTTTATTTATTCAGAAGTTTCTTTTGATGTTTTGTATCCGTTTGAGCAAATTGCCGGTGAGGAGTTTGAAAATGTGAATGATACTTCTATTGCTTTAATGGTTGAATATGAAGGAAAGCGGGTTTTGTTGACGGGAGATGCGGAAGAAGCTGAAGAAAATGAGTTGATCGCCGCCGATTTAGATTTGCGGGCGGATATTTTTAAAGCGGGGCATCATGGGAGTAAATCATCATCAAGCTTTGAATTTTTGGAAAAGGTGCGACCGAAAATTACTGTTATTTCAGCCGGAAAAAATAACCAATATGGACATCCGCATGCAGAAACCTTGGAGAATCTTGAAAAGATCGGTGTAATAAACATGTATAGGACGGATCTAGAGGGAAGGATTGAGTTTGAATTTTAATCTATTCTATGGATGTCAGCGCCGAGTGATGAAAGTTTTTCTTCAAAATTTTCGTAGCCGCGATCAATATAATTGATATTGGAAATTTCAACTTCGCCATCAGCAATCAATGCTGCTATCACCATGGCTGCTCCGGCACGGATATCGCAACTGGAAATCGGAATACCTTTGAGATGGCTTGGACCAATGATTAAAGCCTGGTGAGGATTGAGGAATTCAATATGTGCGCCCATTTTTTCCAGCTCGAAAATATAATTCAAACGTCCTTCAAAAAGAGTTTCAAAAATTTTTGAAACTCCATTTGCCTTTGTTAATAAAACCGTAAATGGCGCCTGTAAATCGGTTGCGAAACTCGGATAAACTGCCGTTCTAAGATTTTTGATATTATTGAAATTTGCACTTGGGTGAATTTCCACATAATCTTTGCCAAGAGTAAATTTTGCTCCTAATTCTTCAAGTTTTTGCCAAAAACTATCCAGATCTTCAGTATGAAAACCGGAGATTTTGACATTACCTTCTGTCGCAACTGCGGCAATTGCAAAAGTGCCCGCTTCAAGGTAATCCCCTATTATGGAATAAGTGGCGCCTTTTAGGGCTTTTACACCTTCGATACTCAAAATGTTAGTGCCGATTCCGCTGATTTTAGCTCCCATCTTTTTGAGAAAATGGCAGAGATCCTGCACGTGCGGTTCCGTAGCTGCAAGTCTGATTTCCGTTTTACTTTCGGCAAGAACCGAGGCCATAATGGCATTTTCCGTTGCGGTTACGCTCAGTTCGGGAAGAATGATTGTCGCGCCTTTAAGATGATTAGCTTTAAGATGCAAATGATTTTTGTCGGCTAAAATTTTTGTACCAAGCTGTCTAAAAGCATGAGTATGCGCATCTACCGAGCGCTTTCCAAGGACACAACCGCCGGGAAAAGCCATTTTTACTTCTCCAAAACGCGGAATCAGCGCACCGAGTATGAGGATGGAAGCCCTCATCTTCTTTATCAGTTCATTATCGATTCCTGTATTTTTGAGATTTCTCGGGTCAATTGTTAATGTATGATTTTCAAAAGTAACTTCAGCGCCAAGAGATTGCACTATTTTAATCATCGAATGAATGTCGGCGATGTCAGGTATATTTGAAAGTCTGCTTTTTTCTTTGGTCAAAAGTGCCGCGCAGATAATTGGCAAGGCTGCATTTTTTGAGCCGCTTACTTTGATCTCGCCTTGAAGCGCTTTTCCACCTTTAACAATGAACTTTGGCATATATTTTCAAGTTAAAAGGAGGATACAGGAAAAGGCCGTTTTAAGGAAGAGCCGATGCCTTATGATTGTTGCTTTTTTGTCTTATTTCTGCTAAAATTTATAGATTTCGGATCAAAAAACAAAAACAAAAA
>JACQRJ010000020.1 GCA_016206505.1 Candidatus Peregrinibacteria bacterium
ATATTAAATTTAAACGACCAAAGTAAAAGAGGGGTGAGATTGGTTGATAAATAAAAATCTCGTGGCGTAATTTTTTTAACGCTGATACGAAAAGTTTTTGCTGTGTACATTTTGGAAAAATTTTCCTCGGAAAATTTTTCTGCTAAAGATTTTTTTCCAGCCATTTGCCGGTTAGTGAGTTTTCCACTTTAATCACTTCCTCGGGCATACCCTGAGCTACAATCATTCCCCCATTATCGCCTCCGGAAGGTCCCATATCTATAATATGGTCAACGGATTTGATAACGTCGAGATTATGTTCAATAACGAGCACTGTATTGCCCTTTTCTACAAGCTTTTGCAAAACCTCCAGCAGTTTTTTTACATCATCGAAATGCAAACCGGTCGTAGGTTCGTCAAGAACATAAAGGGTTTTGCCTGTAGAACGCTTGGAAAGCTCTGTAGCAAGCTTTATACGCTGAGCTTCACCGCCGGAAAGGGTTGTGGCGCTTTGGCCAAGGTGAATATAGCCAAGGCCTACTTCATTTAGAGTTTCAAGTTTGGTTTTGATATTTGGTATAGCCTTAAAAAAGTCCAGGGACTCATCTACAGTCATTTCCAGGACTTCATGGATGTTTTTGCTGCGATAGCGTATTTCAAGGGCTTCTTCATTGTATCTTTGTCCTTTGCAAGTCTCACAGGGCACATAAATATCAGGCAAAAAGTGCATTTCGATCTTTTTGATGCCGTCTCCCGCGCATTTTTCGCAGCGTCCACCCTTAACATTGAATGAAAAACGGCCGGATTTGTAGCCGCGCATTTTGGCTTCGGGGGTTTGAGCGAAAAGTTCACGAATGTCGGTAAAAACGCCGGTATAAGTTGCAGGATTGGAGCGCGGCGTACGTCCTATTGGCGATTGATCAATATTGATTATTTTGTCGAGGTTTTCCAAGCCGGTGATTTCTCTGTGAGCTCCAGGAAGAGCTTTTGAACCGTAAATTTTGCGGGCAACGGCTTTCACCAGAATATCATTGATTAAAGTTGATTTACCGGAGCCGGAAACGCCGGTAATGCCGATAAAAGTGCCCAATGGAAATTCAACGGTGATATCCTTCAGATTATGTTCGGTGGCGCCTACAACTCCTATTTTTTTGCCATTTCCTTTGCGACGGCTTGTGGGTACGGGAATTTGCGCTTTGCCGCATAAATATCTACCTGTAACTGAATTTGGATTCTTGGTAATTTCTTCAGGAGTTCCTGAGGCTATAACTTGTCCTCCGTTTTTGCCGGCGCCCGGGCCGATATCCAGGATATAATCGGCAGCCATCATGGTATCGATGTCATGTTCCACTACTATTACCGTGTTGCCGATATCGCGCAAAGAGATAAGAGTTTTGATCAATTTATCATTGTCGTCCTGATGCAAGCCGATAGACGGCTCATCCAAGACATAAATGACGCCTGAAAGTCTGGAACCGATCTGGGTGGCCAGCCTGATGCGCTGAGCCTCACCGCCGGAAAGTGTATTTGCCGCACGATCGAGCGTAAGATATGAAAGACCGACATTTTCCAAAAATTCCAATCTATTAATGACTTCTCTGAGAATCTGATCTGCTATTTCCTTCTTCATCGGGCTTAATTTGAGATCTTTGAAAAAACCGATGCACTTTTTTACTGAAAATTCGGTGATGTCGATAATGGAATACTTCCCCATTTTGATAGACAGAATTTCCGGCTTTAAGCGCTTACCATGGCAGGAAGGGCATCTCAAAACGCGCATAAAACCCTCTATTTTTTTGCGGACGTAGTCGGAATCGGTTTCAATGTAACGTCTCTCCAGATTGGGGATAACGCCTTCAAAAGTGGTTTCATATTCGCGGGCTGAGTATTCATCATCGGGATTGAGCTTGATATTGTATTTCTGCTTTTTGTCGCCAAAAAGGATGATATCCAAAGATTCCTGCGAAAGTTTTTTAACCGGAACATTGATGGAAAAACCATGATTTTTGGCTACCTTTTCAAGGATTTTGTTGTACCAGGTGATATGTGAAGTGGTCGTAGACCAGGGCATAATCGCGCCTTCCGCAAGGGTAAGTTTGTTATTGGGAATGACCAATTTAGGATCGATTTCCAGCTTGGTACCCAGTCCGTGACAGTCTTCGCAGGCTCCATGCGGGCTGTTGAAAGAAAAATTGCGGGGAGCGATTTCAGGCACATTTACGCCGCAGGTGGGACAGGCAAAGTGCTCGGAATAGATTTTATCTTCACCGGTTTCATGTTTACTGATGATAACAAGCCCTTCACCGAATTTTAGAGCTGTTTGAAGAGAATCCGAAAGTCTGGTGCGATTTGGGTTTGGCAGATCGATTTTTTCCCCTGTTGAAAGCGCTTTAAATTTTTTTTCAAGGTCTTTGACCACCAAACGGTCAACAACGATTTCAATGCTGTGTTTCTTGTTTTCATCCAATTCCGGGATATCAAGAACGGAATAAACTTCCCCGTCTACGCGGACACGCACAAAACCTTCTTTTTTGATCTTTTCGAAGGTTTTGGTGTATTGGCCTTTGCGGTCACGAATTACGGGAGCCAAAATCAAAATTTTTGCATTTTGTGGCATCTTGATTACATCTTCGAGGATTTGCTGAGCGGATTGTTTCTCGATAGGTTTGCCGCATTTTGGACAATGCGGAGTACCCACTTTGGCGTACAATAATCTTAAAAAATCATATACTTCGGTGACAGTTCCTACAGTGGAGCGCGGGTTTCTGGGAGCGGTTTTTTGGTCGATGGAAATGGCCGGAGAAAGGCCTTCGATACTTTCAACTTCAGGTTTTTCCATCAACTGCAGGAAATTTCTGGCATAGGTTGAAAGACTTTCCACATAACGTCTTTGGCCTTCGGCATAAATGGTGTCAAAGGCAAGCGAAGATTTCCCGGAGCCGGAAAGGCCGGTAATAACCGTCAATTTATCGCGGGGAATCTCCACATCAATGTTTTTCAAATTGTGAAGACGAGCGCCTTTGACAATAATTTTTTCAACAGCCATAAGTTTTCGCCCTTTTTAAAGCTAAGCAAGTGAAAATCTTAGCACGGGGTTTTTAATCTTGCAAGGATGAAGGTGATAATTTGTTTAGCAGGCGGCCGTAATTTTTGTGATTTTCCTTTTTGACGAAGAGGTAGCTTAGGGCCAGATAACCGCCAACCAGAAATGGAATGATTAAAAATGTCCAGTTCACTTCGAGTAATATATTGAAAATTGCGTGCAGGCCGATGGAAATGAGAAGGCCTTCGAGAAGATGCTCCTGTGAAAAAAGTTTTTCTCTTCTGAGGCTTAAAAAAGTATGTAATTTTTGGATTATTTTGTGGCGATTTTTGCGGATTTCTTCCTGAAAGATAGGAGTCGCAAAATGGGCGATGCCATAATAATAGCCAAGAATACCGGAAAAAATCAGATGTGCGAGAGTGGAGAAGGAAGAGCGGAAAAGAAATGGCAAAAAGAGAGCCGATGGGCCGTGTGTGAGCCAGATATTGAAAAAATAAAGGATATTTTCGGTAAACGAAAAGCCGAGTGCGGCGATAATAAAAAATTCGATGGCATCATCGATGCTGCCAAAAGAATCATCATCAATCAGCTTTACGGAAATGAGCTTCATTATCTCTTCGATCACGCCGACGATCATAAAAGTGATGATGACGCTTAGAGGAAGGAGTGTTAAATTTGTGAGGCCGATAAAGTCGTTTTGATAATTATCGGCGAGGCGAAAAGCGTTGATCCAGGGGAAAAATTGCCAGAGAAATTTGTAAATGAGAATCGGGAAAACAGCCAAGGCTCCGAGAGTAAAAGTAAGGGCGACCAGGCTCTTTTTTTCGGGGTTTTTCTTGTAAAAAATATGCCCCCAGATAAAAGCAGGGATTGACGCGAGCAGGATTGAGCCGATGATTTGTATAGTCGTAGCCATTTGCATATTGTACCACATTCTTGCCATTTAGGCAATGGTGATGCAATTCGACAGCGTATACGTAGTTAAAGTGGAACGTATTCCCTATAAAATTAAAGG
>JACQRJ010000019.1 GCA_016206505.1 Candidatus Peregrinibacteria bacterium
GCTTTTTTAAGTACAAAAAGTGGATTTAGAACGATTCTTAGGTTTTGCTCTTGCCAAAATTTATTTTTTTGGTTAAAATAATTTCCGCAAAAATTTTTCACTAATTTTCAGTATGAAACACGATGATAAGAAGAAACTCATCAAAAAATACGCTCAGCATGAAAAGGATACCGGCTCTTCACAGGTTCAGGTTGCTATCTTGACAGAGCGCATCAATGAACTTTCAGGACATCTTGAAAAGCATCCAAAAGACAATCATTCCAGAAGAGGCTTAATCGGCCTTGTAGGTCAACGCCGCGAGCATCTCAACTATCTGAGAATTCATGGCAAGGATGATTACGAAAAGCTGGTGAAGGAATTCAAGTTGCGCAAATAAACGTTCTTTAAAATTTATCAAAAAGAAACTTTCGGGTTTCTTTAGCCCTCTGAAGGGGTCATTGTAAAACTTCAGTAAGTCGCAGGGTCGATTGCAAAAATATACATATTTTCAGATTTTTCTGCACTCGACCTTGTCACTTACGGGGTAATTTTGGTTCTTTTTTAGGGTAAAATATCTTTAACCCTATTTTTATATGGAACCAAAAGAATTAAAAATGGATCTGGCCGGACGGGAACTTAAATTCGCAAACAGCCCGATCACAACGGCAGCCACAGGTTATGCTATCGTCACTTACGGTGACACAGTAATGATGGCCAACGCTACAATAAGCGAAAAAGGCCGCGAAGGAGCGGATTTTTTCCCTATGGTCGTAGACTATGAAGAGAACTTTTTTGCTGCCGGCAAAATCAAAGGTAGCCGTTTTGTAAAAAGAACCGGCAGACCTTCTGAGAACTCTATCCTGATTTCACGCATGATTGATAGACCGCTGCGTCCGCTTTTCCCGAAAGGAATGACCAATGAAGTACAGATCATTTGTACGGCGCTTTCTTCAGACCCCGATGCCGATGCGGCAACTACAGCCATCAACTCTGCCTCCCTTGCTTTAATGCTTACGGGCGCGCCTTTTGACGGTCCCATATCGGCGGTCCGCATGGGCTATCTCGATGGTAAATTAATTGTAAATCCAACTCAAAAAGAGCTGGAAACCGGATTGCTGGACCTAGTCGTCGCCGGAACAATGGACGCAATCGCCATGGTAGAGGCTGCCGCCAAGGAAGTTTCCGAAGAAGTAATTTTGGAAGCTTTCAAAATCGCCCACGAAGAAATCAAAAAAATCTGCCAGATGCAGATTGATTATGCAAAAGGGGCGGAAATGGAAAAAATCGAAGCCGAAATTGTAAAACTGGCTCCTGAAATTATCGAAAAAGTGGCATCACATATCACCGGCGAAATGATGGATGGAGTACGTGGCAAAACCAAGAAAGAAGTAAAAAAGAAAATTCACGAAATTGAGGATATGCTAATGGAAAAATTCGCTGCACAAATTGAAGCGGAGGAAATGAAGGAAGGAGATATCAAGGAAGCCCTAAACGGACTTTTGGAAAAAAACATGCGCAAAAACATTCTTGAAAAAGAAATCCGTCTCGATGGCCGCAAACTTACAGAAATTCGGCAGATTAATATCATTCCGGATGTTCTGCCTCGCACTCACGGTTCGGCGATCTTTCAGAGAGGTGAAACCATGGCACTCACAATCACCACTTTGGGCGCTCCCGGCGATGCACAGATTGTGGACAGTATGGAAAGGGAAGAGGAGACTAGGAGATATTTTCACCACTACAATTTTCCTCCGTTTTCCGTTGGTGAGATCAGGCCGATGCGCGGCCCCGGACGCCGTGAAATCGGTCATGGAGACCTGGCCGAGAGAGCGCTTGTTCCGGTATTGCCGGACGAGAAAGATTTTGGCTATACCATGTGGGTGGTTTCCGAGATAGTTCAATGTAACGGTTCCAGCTCAATGGCTTCCGTATGCGGCTCAACTCTTTCACTCATGTGTGCGGGCGTACCGATCAAGAGGCCGGTTGCCGGTATCGCCATGGGGCTTGTTTCCGATCCTGAAACAGGAAAGTACAAGATTTTGAGCGATATTCAGGGCATGGAAGATTTTGCAGGCGATATGGATTTCAAAGTTGCCGGAACAAGAGATGGTATTACCGCTTTGCAAATGGATATAAAAGTTAAAGGTCTATCCCTTGATTTGATGAAAGAGGCCATGAAGCAGGCATACGAGGGCCGCAGTTTTATCATGGATGCCATGCTGAAAGTTGTTCCCGAGCCTAAAAAGACACTTTCGAAGTATGCGCCTTTAATTATGAATTTGCAGATTGATCCGGAAATGATTCGTATCGTGATCGGTAAGGGTGGGGAAACCATCCAGGGAATGACAAAAGAGTTTGGCGTGCAAATTGATATTAGTGATGATGGACTTGTGACAGTCACAGCTCCGGATCAGGAAAGTGGGCAAAAGGCTATTGATAAGATCAATCAGCTCACTTACATCCCAAAGGCCGGCGAAACTTTTGATGGCAAAGTTACACGTCTGATGGAATTTGGTGCCTTTGTAGAGTTTTTACCAGGCAAAGAGGGACTTGTGCATATTTCCGAGCTTGATGTAAAACGTGTAAACAAAGTTGAGGATGTCGTGAAAGTTGGTGATCCTTTGAAAGTAAAATTGCTCAAAATTGACGAACAGGGAAGATACAATCTTTCACATAAAGCGATAATGGGCGGCCCAGGTACTCAACACAGTGACTCCGGCTCTGGCGACATCAGCGGCAAAGGCAGCGAAGGAGAGATCGTCAAAGGCACCCGCGCCGTGCGCAAAGTGAACGGAAGGTAAAAACGGAGCCAGAAAACATTGACCAAAAACGTAAGCGCCCATATATTATGCTTCGTCGTTCAAAGCTATTTTAAAAACCAGCGGGTATCGTATAGAGGCTATTATGACGCCTTGCCATGGCGTAGACAGGGGTTCAATTCCC
>JACQRJ010000001.1 GCA_016206505.1 Candidatus Peregrinibacteria bacterium
CAGCGAGAATGGATGCCTTTCCCATTTTCCCCTTTTTTTATTAAGCCCGATCCTTTGGCAATAATTCCCCCATGAAAAATTCTATTTTTAAGAATTGTACAAAACGCAATATCTTGAGTTTTTTTATTTGGCTTTCCCAATTCAGTTTTTGCATTTTCATGAGTTAGATCAAAGTTTAGTATTTTATTTGCAAGCCACTGGTTTTTACCATTGAGTATTACTTCCCAAACTGCTGCAACTTCTTCATCAAGTTCACACATTGTTATATGTTCTGCCAGATTTTCAAAAGCTGCTGTTAAACCTACGATGCCACCACCGGCAAAGGGCTCAATCAAAAGAGGTGCATTTTTATTTTGTAATAACCAATTTCTAACAGTTGGAATAAGCCAAGTTTTACCCCCCGGATAACGAAAAGGACTTCGTTGAGGCACAGATGCGACATTTACAATAGTAGAAGTTCGCTCCTCTGCATTTTCTACACCAAAATTTGCAAATTGCGTTTGCATATATTTATCCGGTTACAATATCATTTAATGTGGGAGCTTCAGGTGGGCTACTCTCTAGCCTCTCGTCTAATCTATCTTGTAAAACGCCTATAAAGTCTTCAATGTTGCCTGGTTCCGGTGTTGTTACGCGGAGCAGTGCAGGTTCAAATTCTGTGTAAACTGTTTCTACTAGCGTGAGGTTATAGTGCTTATTATTTTTGTCTGGAATTAGGTCGTAGAGAAACCAAGCTATATCTGCTTTTTCTTTATTTACAGTTGGCAAATTTGGCAAAGTATCAAAAAATGATTTCTGTAGTGCAACGCCTTGTTTTTTATTCCAAGATTTTAATATTCCACCCTTATAAAGCATCTGTGGTATTAGTCGCTTTCTTGATGAAGAAAGATAATCAGGTTTGGGATAATTATATCCTACTGGCCAAATGAATTTAGAAGATTGTTTTTCAATATAAGTGTCAAATGGGTTCCGAATGTTACCAGAGATGTATACTCCTTGTACTTCCAATGATGCAAAACCAGTTAATTGCCCTTTTTCATTGTAGGAAACTAAAACAAAATCGATGTTGCCTGTAGATTCTCCATTTTGATCTAGCAACTTAATTTCTGTCAGCGAAGTCCATTTTTCCTTTTCATCGAAAAAGAATTTTGCTGCATTTTCAATAATAAACCAATCTTCTCTAAAACGAATTGGACAGGTGATAATAGCTGCTCCGTTGTGGTGTACACTACAAACACCTAACGGATTGTTGGCCTTATCCTTGGTGCAATTAGGGACTTTATTATTAAAAGGGCAAAGCTTTTTCTCTCTATATCTTTTTGCTTTTTTTGAATTATTTGATATGGGAAATCCAAAGACTTCGGCTAGAGGATTTGTTTTTTTGCTCATAGTAATGTTGTTATGTGGAGATTATATCCAAAATGTGCTTACTGCTCTAGCCTAAGGCTTTACGGTAATGACTCAGTTGAAGAAAGGAAATCGTGCTTTGCACGATTTCTGCTAATTATGCCTCAAGAAATCGGCACCTTTTTCATCTTGTGCTTTTGGAGCTTCTTCCTGCTCCTCTTCCACTTCCTGGCCGTAGTCTTTGCCGTAAACGGTACTGGTCGCCAAAAAATCTTTGTCATAGGTGCGGGCAAACCAGGAATAGATCATGGTGACGATGCTTTGCATGAAACCGATTGAGCCCCAAACGATTGGAAGTGCAATAAATAGCAATATTTGCGGACTTGCGATTATTCCGGAAAGTCCAAAAATGATTGCGGCACTTACCAGAATCGAGAAAGTAACTCCATAGAGTCCGACCAAAGCGTATTTGTAATTGGAAACTATTTCCAGGATCAGCGCGCTTAGCTGTGCGGTTAATATGACGTGTAAGCCGATTGCGTAAGCAACAATACTGATATCAATTGACGCGGTGATGAAGTAAACAGGCACCATCAGGATAAACATGATGATGCTGACGATAAAAATCTGATAAATCGCTGAAGAAACACGTTTGTAGCGTTGTCTTTCGGTCAAGGAAAGTAAAAAAGTGCTCAGCAAATTGCCTGCCGTGGTTGAGAGAAAAATCATTACCATCAAAAGGAAAACAAAAATCGGACTGATATAAGTTTCGGTCTGGCTTTCGGTCAGTGGTGCTAAAACTGATGAAGAAACCAGAAAAATCACAATCAAAATCACTGCACCAAATACGCCACCGCCGATTGAAGCAAGTATTTTCAAAAGAAAAGTCGCGAAAGAAATTTGCGGCGGGCCCTGGTCCAGATTTTCGTTATCTTCCATGTTTATTTTTCTTAATTTTAGCATAAAAGAGCAAAATCAGCAATACGCCGACAAAAATGTAAGCATCGGCCAGATTGAAATCGGGATAGCGGAAAATTTTAAAATCCAGACTGATAAAATCAACGACAAAGCCGCGAGTGAGGCGATCATAGAGGTTGCTCAAGCCGCCGGCGAGGATCAGGCTTAAAGAAAGTTGTGTCAGGCGTGAAGACATTTGAAACTCGCGCAGGGAGAGAAAAATGATCAAAATGAGCAATGCTATGGTGAGGCTGATAATGAGAAATTGCGGCAGAGCGATGCCAAAAGCAATGCCTGGATTTTTTGTAAACGCCATGTTTTCCACGACGCTACGCTTGCTGATTTGGTCACCTAAAGCAAAAATGGCCGTTAAAAGTGCAATAGGAATAAAGTATATTTTGGACATGTTGAAAAACTACCATCCGCATTGTTGGTGGTCAAATTTTCGAGTATGGTATTTTCGCAGAGTTTTGTAAAGTTAAGCCTATGCAATCCCTAAAAAAAGCCTTCAGTTTTGATAATGTGTTGGCGCTTTGCGTCCTTTTTTTGCTGATTTTCGGTTTGATAATGATTACCAGTATCGGTGTGCCAAAATCAATTTCCTTATCGGCGCCGGACGTGCTTTATCCAAACTGTAGCGATGCTGGAGTGGATTGTTATCTGCTTTTCAAAAAACATTTGTTTCGTCTGGGGATGGCGCTTCTGGCTTTTTTGATCGCTTTGAAATTGCCTTCAAAATTTTGGCGAAAAACTGCGCCGTTTTTGTACGTGGCAGTGGTTGTTTTGCTCTTTGTCGTCCTGATTTTCGGTAAAAGTTTCGGAACGATTGCCACAAACTGGCTAGTGATTTTCAATACTTCGCTGCAACCTTCGGAATTTGCCAAGCTGGCGATTATCATTTATCTGGCTTATTGGCTTTCCAAAAAGCAAAAGTCCATAGAGAGTTTTTCCTATGGTTTTGTGCCGTTTGCGATTATCGCTGGTATCATGGTTTTTCCCATAGTGCTGCAAAATGATTACGGCTCCACATTTGTGATAGGTGTTATTTCCGGTGTGATGTTTTTTGTGGCGGGAGCGAAACTGAAACATCTGGCTCTTGGGGTGCTATTGGCTTTTTTGGCAACTGTGATTATCGTTGCGGCTGTGCCTCATGTGAGAGAGCGTTTTGCGGGTTTTACACGTGTAAATGAAGAATGTCTGGAAGATTATTGCTGGCAGTCGCAACAGGCAAATATCGCCGTTGGAAGCGGCGGGCTTTGGGGAAAAGGTTTGACTCAAGGAGTGCAAAAGTCCTATTGGCTTCCACAGGCTTCGGATGATTTTATTTTTGCGGCTTCGGCGGAAGAGCTGGGATTTTTGAGAATTATTTTTGTGGTTCTGGCTTATTTTGTGATTGCATATAGAGGTTATAAAATCGCCAATCGCGCGCAGAGTACTTTTGATATGTTACTTGCAATTGGCATTACGACGTGGCTTGTTTCCCAGGCTTTTACCAATATTGCGGTCAATACCGCTCTTGCACCGGTCACAGGAATCACTTTACCGTTTATCAGTTATGGTGGATCTTCTCTGGTGGCTTCGCTTATTGCCGTTGCGATTTTGTTACATATTTCGGAAAATACAAATTACTATGAGAATAGTTCTAACAGGTGGCGGGACCGCCGGTCACGTCATACCAAACCTGGCCGTTATCGAAGAGCTTAAAGAGCGCGGAATTGCCGAGATTTTGTATATCGGCTCTTGTGAGGGGCCGGAGGGCAAAATGGCAACAAAAGCCGGTGTGCGATTTGAAGCGGTAAAATGTGGAAAATTGCGCAGATATTTCAGCTTTGCGAATTTTGTGGATTTTTTTAAGGTTCCGGTGGGATTTTTTCAGGCAAGGAAAATTTTAAAAAGTTTTGCGCCGGATAAAGTTTTCAGCAAAGGCGGATATGTGAGTTTGCCGGTTGTGATGGCTGCAAAATCTCTTGGTATCAAGACATTTGTCCACGAATCAGATGTTTCTGTGGGGCTGGCAAATAAGCTTTGTTTTCGTTTTGCAAATAAGGTTTTGCTGAGTTTTGAAGAGAGTAAAAGTTATCTGGTCAGAAAAATTGCAGGGAAAGCGTTTGTTGTTGGCAATCCTGTGAGAAAAAATCTTGTTTTGGGGGACAGCGAGCGCGGTCGGAAGTTTTTGGGGTTTGATAAGCATCGTCCGGTTTTGTTGATTATTGGCGGCAGTCAGGGCGCAAGGCAAATAAATGAACTTGTTTTTGCGTGTATAGATGAGCTTTTGAAAAAATTTCAAGTGGTTCATGTGGTAGGACGCGGGAATATCAATATCGGCATGTATCGCCATCATTATGTCCAATGCGAATATCTGGATGAGCAGATGCCCGATGTCTATGCGATTTGTGATGTGGTGGTGAGTCGCGGAGGAGCGAACAGTTTGGCCGAATTGGCTTTTTTGAATAAAAAAGTTTTGGTTATACCGCTTGAAGGTGCGGGAAGTCGCGGTGAGCAGGGAGTAAATGGCCGTCTTTTTGCCAGAAAATATGGCTGGAGTATTTTGTCTGGGGAGATTGCGGCGGAGCAGTTTATTGATGGAATTGAGATGGCTTTTGACAATACTTTGCCGAAAATCAAATTTGAAAACGGACTGAAAAAAATTGTCGATTTATTGATGAAAACTTGATACTTTAAGCTTATGGATCTTACAAATGCGTTACTTATAGGCAGTTTAATCCTGGTGGTTGCGCTGTTTTGGATCATTGTCGGGATCAGACATCTGAAGACGCTTACGCATGAGACTGTTTTGAAATGGCAGCTTTTGGACAAAGACTTGCGAAAAAGGCAGGATCTTGTGCCTATTTTGATCGAGGTTGTGCGCAAATATATTACAAATAAAGAGGAATTGATTGAAAAAGTGATCGCGATGAGGATGAAAGCATGCAAAGAATATAATGTTTCTTTAAAAAAGATTGAATTTGAACATGATCTGACTGCGGCGATTAATTGGCTTTTTGATTTGAAAAAAGAAAGTGTCGAATTAAAACAGGATGTTTATTTTCAGGAATTGAAAAGGGAAATGGATCATCTGGAGAAGAGAATTGCCGGAGGGACGGAGGAGTACAATAAAATTGTGAGGTTTCACAATAAGCATCGAAAAAGTTTTATTTTATTGCCACTGGCTGCTTTGATGAAGTACAAGCCGGTAGATATTTTTGAATTTGAATTATGAGAGGACTTTGCAAAAGTTTTGGAGTTTACGCGGAAACGGAGATGAGGCTTTTTATGGGGCCGATTCATGCCTTTAAAACCCGTGTTTTTAAGCCGTTGATGAGGCTGTTTGATTTTCTGGGATTTACGGCGGACGGGCTGAGTATTTTCGGTGCGATTATTGCTTTGGCGGGTTTTGTTTTAAGTTTTCTGCTGGACGATGCGTTTTATTTTTTCATTGGGGTCTGGCTGCACATGTTGCTTGATGGATTTGACGGAACTTTGGCGCGGTTTCAGGGAAATGTCCAATTAAAGGGATCTTTTGTCGATGTGCTGGCCGATCACTTCGTGATTATTTTGGCGAGTATTTTTGTTTACTATTTTAACGGAGCGGATTTTTTGGGAGTTTTGCTTTATACCGTTTTTTATACTTTCATTCAGTTTGCGGCTTTTATTTTGAATTATACCGATCAGCCTTATGAAGTGCTTTTTAGGCCACGGTTGTATTTATATCTGGGATTTTCAGTCGATTTGATTTTTGGCACGGATAGCGTAAATGTGTTTCTTTACACGATGACTTTGGTGATGTTGATTTTTGTGGTGCAGGGAGTTGCGAAGTTGAAGAAAGTGATTTAAGGAACCTTTCCGATTGTTTCTGAAGTAATCAATCCCATTACAGCCTTGGGGTAATATTCTTTAAAAGTGGTAAAAGCTTTTGGATTTTTGCTATTTGAATATTTGGCTTCAATGGCTTTTATACTTGTCCCTTCCTCAACAATAAAATCAATTTCAGTTTGATTCGTTGTTCTCCAAAAATGATAATGTTTAAGCTTATAGACATCCTGATTGTAGAGTTCAAGAAAAACCATATTTTCGAATAAAGCACCTTGATCACTGCGCAATGCAAGTTGTTGCCAATTGGCCAGAAGTAGGTTGCGTAAGCCAAGATCCATAAAATAAACCTTTGGCGTTTTACTGATTTCCTTTTTGTAATTTTTAAAAAATGGATATAGACGCTTAATAATGAAAGTCCCTTCCAGGATGTCGAGATAATCCGCTATTTTCTGAGCGGAAACACGCAAAGTTTTTGATAAATGATGGACGTTTAGTAAAGAACCAATTTGTGCAGCAAGCAAAATTAACAATTTATTAAAAGCATCAATATTTTCGATTTTCGCAAAGTCCGCAATATCTTTTTGAAGATAAGTTTGATAAATATCATTAAGCAGCAGTTTTTTTTCTTCAATATTATCCTGCTTGGCAATTTCCGGGTAGGAACCGTACAGCATCATATTTTCCAGAACTGATTTTTTTGGAGTATTTGGCAAGAGATTCAGCATTTCGGAATATGTTAATCGGGGAATTTCGATTTGCCTCAGTCGTCCAACCAAAAATTCTTTTAATTTAGCTCTCAATTCCAGTTGAGATGAGCCACTGACAATGATTTTGAGATTCAAATTGAGATCATGAATGGATTTCAAAAATAGTCCCGGATTGTCCAATCTTTGAACTTCATCAATAAAAACATATTTTGTTTCGCGATCAGCCTGAATGTATTGCAAAAAGCTATCGGCTGAAGAAAAGAGATTTCTTAATTCGAAATCATCAAGGTTAAAATAGAAAATATTGTGCGATTTGACTGTTTTCAAAAGATGACCGATCAGGAGGTACATTAATGAGGTTTTGCCCACTTGCCGGCTCCCTAAAAGAGCAATAATCTTGTCATTTGAAAGATTCTTGATAAGCTCGGGAAGTACGCTTCTTGAGAAAATTCCAAATTTAAAAGCTTTATTTTCCCACCAGGGATTTTGCTTTTTCAGGATAGTTTCGAGCATATTAACTAGTTTATTTATGTGCGCTTCTAGATATTAACTAGTTTATTTATGTGCGTCAAGGCGGATTTCAACTATGTACCCGCGCTCTCCCCCGCTAATTTGCCTGTGGCCCAGGAAGCCTGGAGATTGAAGCCGCCGGTAAAGCCATCGATGTCCAAAATTTCGCCTGCGAAATAAAGTCCGGGGCAGATTTTTGACTGCATGGTTTTGCTGTCGACTTCATTGAGATTGACGCCGCCGGCAGTGACAAATTCGTCACCGGATTCGCGATCAATGACTTTTAAGGGAAGGTTTTTTATTAAGTGGGAGACGCTTTGTGTGTCCTTTTTGCTAAGCTCACAGTTTCGCTTTTCCTCGGGAATTTTCAATTGGCTTAGAAGTTCGGTGATCAGAGATCTGGGCAGAAATGCGTGAATGTTATTTTGAATTGTGCGTTTCGGATTTTCCCTGATTTCTTTAAGGATTTCGGCTTCAAATTCCATCGCTGTGAGATCAGGAACAAGGTCAATATAAATCTGCAAAGGATGATTTTTGTCGTAATCTTCAAAAGCCACCAGAGAGGAAAGCGCAAAAACCGCCGGTCCGGAAATTCCTTTATGGGTAAACAAAAAAGGCCCGGTGAATTTGTATTTCTTATCACGATCAGCGCGGATAGCGGCCTTTTGCATGCTCACACCTGCGAGATTTTTGGGCCAGGTTTCCAGGGTAATAAAAGAATTCAAACTGGGCGCAAGTTTAGTAATAGTGTGTCCCAAATTTTCCGCAAAATCATAACCATCGCCGCTCGATCCGGTAAAACGGTAGGCCTGGCCGCCGGTGGTAATGATCACTTTATCTACTTGGATTTTTTCGCCGTTCTTAAGGACATGCTGAAAAACGCGCAATGCTTTGTCGTCTTCGGAGTTTCCTATTCGCCGTATAGTTTCATACGTCTCAGACGGAAGCTCCTCGCCTCCTCGCATTGCATCGTTTTTCAGCATGTCCCTAAATTCGATGATGAACTTGCCGTTTTCATGAGAAATCTGTTTCACGTCATGCTTAAGCAAAATTTCGGCATTGGCTTCGTGGAGGATTTTACCGAAAACCTTCACAACATCCTGACCGTCATTGGATTTCGGAAAAACCCTGAGATCATTCTCGGTTTTGAGCGGCACGCCATGACTTTCAAACCATTCATAAACTTTTTCCGGAGGAAAATTGGTCATGGCGGAAATCAGAAATTTGTCTCCTCTGGGATAGCTTTCCAAAACTTTCGGTACGGCTTTGAGCCCTGTAGTCACATTGCAACGACCTCCGCCCGAAATAATCACTTTTCTGCCCAAAATCGTATTTTTCTCAATCAGGAAAATTTCCACATCAGGCTGATTTTCCGCAATAGTGGCCGCTGCCATCATGCCCGCCGCTCCACCGCCGATAATTGCGACTTTCATCATAGTGGCACTTTTATATAAAATATGCCCGAAGAAGGCAATATCCATGATCACTAAAATTAAAGGCCACTTCAATTCTAGTATCAAAAATGAGTTTATTTAAGTCCCCGAAGCAAGTGTGGTTTACGCATCTCCTTTTTATGCTCTATTCTTGCAACTATACCCTGTTTTTTCTCACCCCGACGCGCACGCCAAAGATCGCGATGGACAGATCGTCCGCACAGTTCCCGCCCGCGTAGAACAGCCCAGGGTTGGGGGTGTTGGTATGCCAGTAAAACGCGGGAACCTCGCCAGTCCTTGACCTGCCTGGAATGCATGTTTCCGGCGCCAAGGCCACTCTAGAATTTTCCGGATTTTCATAGTCAAAATAATCAGGAACCCATCCTTCCATTTCTAAACAATTGATTATATATGCGAGTGCCTGTTTAGCGTCTTGTGCTCTAACGCCTTCTGGAAGTACTCCTTTTATGGCGGTGTACCAATCTCTGCCACTCATTTGAGGTAGTTTCGCATCTTTGAGCATAATGAGCCGATCACGTTCCATGCGTAGTACCCCCCCTGTTTCCCTTTCAATACCTTCCAATGCGTCAAGCATTTCCTCTTCTGTTTGGCCGCCGTGTTTTTTCGAATTAAGGTTTTTTGGGTTATAAATAATACCCGGTTTTTTGTAGCGTTCCACTTGAAAGAAAATTTCTTCCAGGTCGATTTGATCTGCGGTAAAAACTTTTTTATCAGGGCCGACCAATAAAGTGTTTGGTGCTTTTCCTCCCGCTGTGCCGGAATAGGCTTTTTTTAAGGCTTCTTCCAAGAGTTTAAAGTAAGTTAGAGTCTTCGGGTTTCTGGAAGCAATAGGAACGTCTTCAGGAGCCCAAACGACCCTACCATAACCTCCATCGAAATATTTATTGGATACGCACATTTTATTAGTGTCGTCTGCGCCGAATAGAGCTTTGTAGTCTTTCCTAAAATTTGGTTTGCGATAACCGCGTCTCTCTCTTGCTTCCGTAAAAAGTCCAGCCTTTTCCCACGTCCTGACACTTACCTTAAAACTTTCTCTTATAAATTCATATTTGGCCCTATTTACTCTTCTTTCCAACCGGTCAAAAAATCTGGTTATATCAACTCTCAAGGCAGCTCCCGCTGTATCTACCGTCTCGCCATTTTCGCCATCTTCGGCGAATTTGGTCTCCGGATAGCTTAAATCAGCGGGCATACGTTCTTTAAAACGTTCTTTTACAGTGAGTCCTATTTGCTGCTCTCTTGTATAAAGTCCCTGTATGCGACCGGCGGAGCGTCTTTCTTCGCCATCCCAGGGTGTTGATATTTCTGCAGACATAGACGAATAGTTAAAATCGGTTTTTAGTCTTGTTGCTTTATTCTATTTTGTCAACAGCATATTACTTGACGGTGAGCGCGTACTCACCTAATATGGTGAGCGTACACTTACCTTTTAAAAAAAGCCTATGAGCGATGCATTAACAGAAAAACAGGAAGCCGTATTGAAATTTATTGAAGAATATCAAATGGCTTATGGCAAATCGCCGACTTTGCGCGAGATGCGTGAGCATTTTCAGGTCAGTTCCGACAATAGTGTTCTAAAGCATCTAAAGGCGCTGGAGGAAAAGGGCTTTATCAGCAAAGATGATACGCCGCGCGGTATTGGCTTGTTGAATGCGGTTAAGGAGAAACTTTCTGCTGGAATTTCTTCCGTGAGATTGCCAATTTTGGGAGCCATTCCCGCCGGCGGACCGGTTTTATCCGAGGAATATGTGCAGGGCTATATGAATGTCGGTGAAGATTTGGCGGCAAATGAAAAAGATTTCTTTTTGTTACAGGTCACAGGTAACAGCATGATTGATGCAGGAATTTTTGAAGGCGACCTGGTTATAGTAGATATGAAAAAAGAGCCGCGTGACGGCGACATTGTTGTAGCTTTGGTGGATGGCGAAAATACTTTGAAAAGATTTGTGAAAAAAGGCGGCGCAGTTCATTTGAAAGCTGAGAATCCTGCTTATAAAGATATATATGCCAAAGATGAGTTATTGATTCAGGGGGTTATCAGAACTTTGATACGACAATATGGGTAAAAGCTGATTGATAGCTTTGCAGAGCTGAAAACTGAAAAATTTAAAACCAACTTGCTGGCCGTTTTAGGACAGCGCTTATTTACTAACTTTATTCATAACCAAAAACACTATGTTTATCACACTCACTATCGACACACATGCAATCAAGAAACCTATTGTGCGCATGCAAAAGAACAGGTTCGATGCTTCCAAGGGCTGGAGAAAAGAAATTCATGCCAAAAAAAGAAGCTTGATTCAGAAATTTCAGGGCTGGAAAAAATCATTGAAGGCCCCGCAGTACAAAGTGAACGGGCAAATTTCGGCATTTTGAAGGCTGAGTCAGGATGTAAGACTCATTGAGAACGGTAGTAAAGTATGATATCCTTACTTTACTACTTAACTACCACAAATATGAATGCAAAAGTTGTGAGAGCTACAACCAAAGGGCAAATCACTTTGCCAAAGGCTTGGAGAGAACAATTTAAAACTGATAATTATATGATGACTATCAAAACTGAGGGACTTATTATTAAGCCGGTTAAAATCGAGGAACTTGAGGAAGAAGTACTTTTTGACGCAGAAAGGGATAATGATGGCAAGGGTGTGCCTATAGATGAGGCGATTGCATTTTTAGAAAAATTACAAAAAAATGGATAAATTTCAAAAATTTTTAATCAAATTGCCTAAGAATTATAGAAAATTGGTACTTTTGATTTTGCGTCAAATAAAATTGGATTATACCAAAGTACCAGGGATCAAGCGGATTGCAGATTCAGATAATTTATTCATAGTTAGAGTTGGTAGATATAGAATAATTTTCAGAATTGCTGCAGATGGCGAAATAACCATTGTGAAAGGTGCCAAACGAGACGATCAGACATATGAAAATTTGAAATGAATGTTTGATATTCATTTGCATCAGAGGCAGCGTCATATTTTGCACATTGATGCGGATGCGTTTTTTGCATCGGTGGAGCAGATTTTGAATCCGGCGCTTCGGGGCAAGGCGGTTTTGGTTGGCGGGCCGACAGATACCAACGGCATAGTATCGGCGGCAAGCTATGAAGCCCGAAAATTCGGCATAAAATCAGGAATGGCGATGTATCTGGCTAAGCGAAAATGTCCTGGCGCGATTGTTGTACATGGGAATTTTGATGCTTATCGCAATTTTTCACGGAGGATGTATAAAATCTTTTGTGAATTTACGCCGGATGTGGAAATGGCGTCGATTGATGAGGCATATTTGGATATTACGGGATGCTGCAGAGGAGAAGGCTGGGCAATGGAAACCGTGCAAAGCACGGTTTCTGGCCGAATTTCTGTCACCGGTGATACTTTTTGCGATCATGACAATCACGAGGCGGAAACTTTGGCACGCAGAATTTTGATGGAGATTTACAAGAAGCTGGGACTATCTGTTTCCTGTGGCATGGCCAGCAGTAAAATGGTGGCAAAAGTTGCATCCAGTACATATAAACCTCACAAATTGAGCATTGTCCCCTATGGAAAGGAGCGAGATTTTTTGGCTCCGCTACAACTTCGAGCGATGCCTGGAATCGGACCGAAGACTTTTGAAGTTTTGTCGAGAGTGGGACTTACGACTTTGGGGAATTTGAGCAGTATGAAGATGACAGAGGTGATTGATAAATTGGGCGTAGGCGCCGTGGGCCTTTGGAAAAGAGCTTGCGGTGTTGATAACAGCGAGGTGATTTCGACTCAGGCTTTGCCAAAATCAATTTCCAAAGAACATACTTTTTATCAGCGGGAAACGAGTAAGAAGAATTTACTAAGGGAATTAAAAAATCTTTCGGTGATGGTTTTTGAAAAACTGAGGAAATACAGGATGAAAGCTTCGACTATTTGTATAAAAATACGATATTTCAGAGAAGGGGCGAGTAGCCAATGGCATCGTGATAATGCGCAAATTGAGAATTTAAAGCCTAACATATTCCAGGATTTTTCTTTCCAAAAGCATCTGGATTTTCCGACGTGCAGCGATAAGAAACTTTTCATGTTTGCCAAAAATTTATTTTTGGAAAATCTCGCGGATGAGCCGGTGCGCTTGATAGGCATTGGAGTAAGCGGCCTTAAGCAAAATTACAATCTAACGATTTTTGAGCGCGATGAGGAGGAAGAAGGGCTTTTTTATTCGATTGATAAAATCCGCCAGGCGTATGGTGAGGATGCTTTGAAATATGGCGTGGATTAGGCTATAAATAGTTCCATATGAATGGTTATCAAAATTTTCAGGTAAAAGTTTTTAATTTTTGGTAGCATCAGTGGATGAATAAATACAAATTACACTTAGCATCGATAAAAAAATTGCGACTTTATAGAGAGATAAAGAAAGTTATACTGACAAAAATGAGAAGCAATATGGTTACTTGCGACGAAGCCGAAGCTCTTATGAATAAAGTCAAAAAAGATCTCAAAGTTCTTTCCTCAAAATCCGGGATAATTGAATATTGTAATATGTTGCCACAGCTTCATCCGATGTTTATGCAATTGAAGCTCCGTTTCGATTATGAGGTGGGAGAAAAAATTGACAGGGTACTATCAGAGCTGGTGGACAAAGTTGTTCATAAGGGAAATTTTGATTTGGCTGAAAAAATTATGTCAGAAATTGAAACGATGTATGCATCAGGTGCTATTACACTGGAAGAGATACGCAACGCCAGTCCAGATGACTTTGATGTTGCACTTGAAAAAGTAAGGCGAAAGTATAAATGACCGGCTCAGTTTGTTCCGGTTTATAATCCTTATATCTTACCCGCGGAATAAAGGGTTTTTAGATGATTATACAATTCAGTCGTATCTTTAAACATTTGCCATGGTTCATCATTAGCCTTAGTTCCGGTTTTGAGAGCGATGTCACCGCCACCGTTATCATATCTAAGCCTAAAACCATTACGGTTATTATGCATAAAAACGGTGCCGCTATCCAAAATACTGTCAGACTCATTTGCCGGGCAGGCGGTTCCATATCCCAATTCCTGGAATGCTCTTTCAATAAATTTGATTCCACCTTTGTTTTCATTTGCTTCAATATTCTGGTCATCAGCAGCAAGTTGTTTTTCATACTTGTCATCGCCACTATCCAGCTTTGCAGCCATTTTCTCCACTTCGTTTCCACCTGAAAGTAATTTTTCATCAATAGATTCAGGCCCTTTTTTGTCCTGTATTTCTTGAAACAGAAATCTATTCGTATGAAGTAAACTTGTTTTTTTCATATTTAATGCATGGTTATAAATAAATGCGAGTACATTGTAACATATTTACGACAAACGCGCAAGGACACTGTGATTTTCTGGTGTCCGTTATTTGTAATTTCTTGTTAGGATTTTAGCGTGGGACTTAAATTTGATGGAAATTTCAATTTCATAGAAGAATTTCGCAAACTCGATCTGGCTTCACCAAAATGCGGATCGTGGACACGTGCCAGTGAAAATTGTGATTATGGCGATATCACTACGGCATCGCGCGATTGCTATATGTGCTTCAACAGCGGAAATTGTCAGAATGCTTACTTTTGCGAGGATAGTCGCGGACTTAAAGATTGCAGCGATTGTGCTTTATGCGAAAACCTGGAGCTTTGTTATGAGTGCATTGTCTGCGACAGCTTGTACAACAGCAACTATTGCCAGGACTGCAGTAATTGCAACGACATACATTTTTGTTTTGATCTGAAGCGATGCAAAGATTGCATTGGTTGCAGCGGTCTGCGCAACAAGCAATATTGCATTTTCAATGAACAATTCAGCAAAGAAGATTATGAAGCGAAAAGTGGGAAATTAAATCTAAATGATGAGGCGGGATTAAAATTTATCCGTCAAAAACTGGAAGAGTTGAAAGCAAAAACTCCCAGAATGTATGTTCATCAACTGGATACGACAAATTGCACAGGAGATTATGTTTATCACAGTAAAAATTGTCATTTCTGTTTTGATACGCGCCATACCGAGGACAGCGGTTATATCTATCAGGCAAATTTGGATATGGGTACTCGCGACAGCTATGATTGCGGACCGATTCCGACGGGGATGGATCTGTGTTACGACATTTCATACGCGCATTATTTGTTTAACTGTAAGCATATTTACTGGTGTGGGAATCTCAAGGACTCAAAGTATTGCATCAACTGTCTGGAGTCCGAACATCTTTTTGGCTGTAATTATCTGAAAAATAAGCAGGGTGGATTTTATATTTTGAACCGGAAGGTTGATGAGGATTTTTACTGGAAGAGGACTGAGGAAATTGAGAGGGAGCTTGAGGGAAAAGGCATTTATACGATTTGGGATCTTTTGTACAAGGATTTGAGCAAGTCGGCGGTACGGGTTTTAGATGACGTTTTGCAGCGCGGGTGTCAAATCTGTAATGAGTCATTTGAGCTTTGCGAAGCGGAAATTGCTTTTTACAAGAAAATGAAAATCATTTATCCGGTTTATTGTCCGGAATGCAGAAACAAGCAGCGCGTAAGTCTGCGAAATGAGCGAAAAATGTATAAAAGAAAATGCAGTTCCTGTGAAAAAACGTTGATTACGACTTATCCGCCAGAGAGTCCGTACAAAGTCGTTTGTCTTCCATGTTATTGGAAAAATATCGGGTAAAATTTAAGTATTAGTGCGAAAATTTATGACAAAAAATTGTAAAAAATGCGGGAAAGAATTTTTGATCGCCAAACAGGAAGCGCTTTTTTATGAGAAAAAATCATTGCCGGAACCTTTTGAATGTCCCGAGTGCCGAAGGAACAGGCGAAGCGGCATGCGTAATGTCAGAAAGCTTTATCCACGTCGGTGTGACAAATGCGGAATTGAGCTTCAAAGCAGCTATCCAGAGGGCGTAAGCTTCGCGGTTTATTGCGAGAAGTGTTATTTTGAGGAGGTTTCCTAGGGTGGTAAAATGCAGCCATGATGAAAAAAATTTGTGCCGTTTCAGGAGTGGAATTTGAGATTTCAGATCGGGATATTGCTTATTATGAGAAAGTCGGCGTGCCTTTGCCGAGTTTGTGTCCGCCTGAGCGAGTACGTAGACGTATGGCTTATCGCAATGAGAGAAATTTATATAAATCAAAATGTGCGTTTTCGGGTGAGCAGCTTTTGTCGATGTATCATCCCGATGACGGCTACACGATTTATGAAAAAGATATCTGGATTTCCGACAAGTGGGATGGAGTGAGTTTTGGGCGGGAGTTTGATTTTGGGAAGGGATTTTTTGGGCAGTTTCGGGAGCTTTCAAAGGTTGTGCCGCGGGCAAATCTGGCGATTTTTGTAAACAATGAAAATTCAGAGTATTGCAATTATGTGGGCGATGTGAAGAATTCATATCTTTGTTTTGGGTCAATTTTTATTGAAGACTGCATGTATGGAAATCCGTATTATTCCAAAAATTGTGTAGACTGTTTTTTGATCAGAAAGTCCGAGCTTTGCTATGAATGTATCGACTGCGAAGGGCTTTATAACTGCCTTTTTTTGCAGGACTCTCTGGAATGCAGGGATTGCAGTTTTGGTTTTGACTTAAAAGGCTGCAATAATTGTGTCGGCTGCGTGGGACTTCGCAATAAGCAATATCAGATTTTCAACAAACAATATTCGCGCGAGGATTATGAGAAATTCGTGGGCCAATTTTCCTTTTGCGATAAAGAGAAAGTGGCATTTGTTTTGGGCAAACTTGAGGAATTGAAAATGCAGCATCCACATCGCGGAGTTGTTTCCGTGAATTGCGAAAATGTGACAGGAAATTTCTTGTTTAATTCCAAGAATTGCTTCGATTGTTTCCAGGTGATGGAGAACGAGGACTGTTCATACAATATTCAGACCACTACGAGCAAAGATTGTTATGATATGAATTTTACAGAGGAGAATGAGCTTTGTTATGAATATCTGGGAAATTATCGCAATTACAAAGCTGTGTTTTGCTTGTTACCTTATGGCTGTAATGACATTTGGTATAGCGAGTATCTCACCAATTGCAAAAATTGCTTTGGCTGCGTGGGCTTAAAAAATAAGCAGTTTTGCATTTTGGACAAGCAATATTCCGAGAGCGAGTATCATGAAATGGTAGGGCGAATTATTAATTTAATGAAAGAACAGGGGGAATTTGGCGAATTTTTCCCGGTGAAAAATTCGCCTTTTTGTTACAATGAAACAGTGGCTTTTGATTATTTTTCTTTGTCAAAGGAGGAAGCTTTGGCGCGCGGTTATCGATGGAGAGAAGACGGCGAAGCGGATTTCAGGTCGGCGACAATTTCAGAGGTGGCTGATCGAATCGAAGATGTGACGGATTCTATTTTGAACGAAATTTTGGCCTGCGAAGTGAGCGGCAGGAATTACAAAATCGCTCCGGCTGAATTGAAATTTTACAGAAGAATGGGGTTGCCGATTCCGAAAAAGCATTTTTTTGAAAGACTGAAAGTGCGCCTGGCGAAGAGATTGCCGTATGCGCTTTTCGCGAGGAAATGCGACAAATGCGGCGCGGATATGCAGACTCCGTACAGTGGTATACGTCTGGAGAAGGTATATTGCGAGCAGTGTTATTTAAAAGAAGTTTATTGATAACATATGGCCGAGCTTAAATCCTGCAAAATCTGTAAATTAAATTATCAAGTCACCGATGATGATTTGAAATTTTATGAAAGCGTTTCGCCGGTTTTCAATGGGAAAAAATATTTTATTCCATCTCCAACACTTTGTCCCAATTGCAGGCAGCAAAGACGTTTGAGCTTTTGCAATGAATTCAATCTGTATCCGGGCGAGTGCGGTATGTGTAAAAAGCGCACTTTGACCGAGCATCCGCCGCATGCAAATCAGCCGATTTACTGCAAAGAATGTTGGCACAGCGATAAATGGGAACCGAGGGATTTTGGTAGAGAAGTGGATTTTGGCAGGCCGTTTTTTGACCAGGTTCATGATCTAAAAAGCTCTGTGCCCGCTCAAGCTTTGACTATCGACGGTGAGAATTTGAATTGCGATTATATGCATTATGCCGGTTCATCAAAAAATTGTTATCTGATAATGCATGCTGATTTTTGCGAAAATTGTTCTTATGGCTATGGTTTTAAGAAAGTAATTTCCTGCGTGGACGGATTTTATAATCTGCACTCCGAGCTTTGCTATGACTGTGTGGATGTCTATAAATGTTATGGACTGAAAGGCTGTCAGGATTGTGTAAACTGCAGTTCTTCGGCTTTTTTGCGCGACTGTATCGGATGCCAAAATTGTTTTTTGTCTGTTGGACTGCGCAACAAACAGTATTATTTTCAAAGCAAACAATTGAGCAAAGAAGAATATGAAAGCAAAATGCGTGAAATCGATCTAGGATCTTATACTCAATATCAAAAGTGCCATGCGCGCTTAAAGGAGCTTGAAAAAGATTATTGTTTTAAACAGTTTCATACTACAAACGTGCAAAATTGCTCCGGAGATTATTTGAAAAACTGTAAAGATGTACAGTTTGGTTTTGATTGTGAGGATGTAGAAGGCGGGAAGTATCTTTTTCAGATGGTTTTGGGTTCAAAAAATGTTTATGACATTTACCAATATGGCACGAATTTGCAGGCTTCTTATGAGTGCTGCATTTCGGGCGCCAACGGTTACGGGCTTGTTTTCACTCTGGATGGCCATATGAGTAGCAAAAATTTGGCTTATTGCTGGTATATAGAGCATGGTGAAAATTTATTCGGCTGCGTAAGTATGCATCATCGGTCGTACTGCATTTTGAATAAGCAATATACGCAAGAAGAGTATGAGGCGCTGGTTCCGAAGGTAATTGAGCATATGCAAAAGAGTAATGAATGGGGCGAATTTTTTGATTCAAAAATCGCACTTTTTGGCTATAATAAGACAACAGCACAAATGTGGTTTCCGATGAAAAAAGAAGACGTTTTGACGCGCGGGTGGAAATGGGATGAATATGAAAGTGAGCGGCCAAATGTTGTAAGTGTAATCAAAGCGGCTGATTTGCCGGATAATATTTCTGATGTTGATGACGAGATTTTGCAGGCGGCGATCGAATGTGAAGAAAGCGGAAAACTTTTTAAACTAACTCCTTTCGAGCTGAGTTTTTATCGCGATAATCGTTTGCCATTGCCGAGAAAAGCTTTTTATCAGCGTAATTTAGCAAGATTTGCTCGGAGAAATCCGCGGAAATTCTATAAAAGAAGTTGTGAAAAGTGCAGCAAAGAAATCTTAACTACATACACCAAGGAACTTGCAGCAAAAGTGTGCTGTGAAGAGTGCTATATGAAAGCAGTTTATTGATTTCTATAATCACTTCCTATCTTTTATCTTTGGTGCCGTTGAAACAAACAGCGCTAAAGTAGCTCCGAGTAAGCCAATGTCTCTTACGGTAATTGTCGTGATGCCCGTTGTAGCCAGGACGATAATTAGATGCATTGCCCCAAGAGCTGCCGCTACCCAAATCAATACATCAATCAATAAAAAGAAGCCGATTACAATATCCAATACGGCTGTTGATAGCATTGCTGTTTTCAAGGGAACCGGTAATAAATTTAGCGCCCAGGGCTGGATCAGTCCTCCCCATGCTTCAGGACTCTGAAAAATTAAAATGCCGACCCAGAGAAAATTGATTGCAAGGGCAACTCTTGCAATATGATAAGCGGTTTTATTCATACCAAATTGGTTAATAAAATTATTAAAGTCATGAGCCAGATTGTTATTGCCGACAATAAGCACCAAAAACACCAGGCTTTGATGACAAATTTTTGTAAATAAACCAGTACGATTGAAAAAATTGCGGCTGAGAAAATTGACGCCCTGGCAAGCATATCCAAAACCTGCAAAGGCTCTATCCCTACAACGATTAATCCCAATATTAAGCTCAAAACAAAATAAAAGAAGAAACCCAAAATGTCGTTGTGTATGCCAAAGATTTTGTTGTATTTACTCTCAAGTACAACCTGACAACTGCCGCCGATAAAACAATGTGGAGCGCTATCGGCTTTTCTTTTTTTAATGAGGTAACTTGTTTCACTGAGGCCTATGGCAGCTAATGTGAAAAGCAGGGCGTGAATAGTCATAAAAAAAAATTTATTCAACTATTAAGCTGCCTTCCATGCCAAAGTCTCTATGTCCGGCAACCGAGCAATATATGGCATACGTTCCGGCCTTTTCCGGAGTAAACAAAAAACTATCTTCTTCATTTGGCCCGATCTGTTTCGTTTTCTGCTCAGTTCTCTCGATGACCAAATCATGCACAAACTTGCCCTGATTTTTGAAAACTATCTTTACGGTTTCGCCCGCTTTCAAATTCACAGTATTGGGCTGAAAGCTGAATTCATTGCCGGTAAATATCACTTCTTTCGTTTCTGTTGCCGTTGAAACCGGCTTTTGTTCAGCTTTATTACAAGCAGTCAGAAGCACTAGGGCGGTAACAACGATGATTAAAAATTTCTTTTTCATTTTTGTTGAGGTTAAGATTTTTTCTTTGCACATAGTAGCATAAACCTTGCACATTTTGGTAAAGCATGAAAAAATTCAGCCTCGGGATTTAAGGGCAATTGCATGGGAACACTGACGCCAATGATGGCGCAATACAAAAAGATAAAAGAACAATATCAGGACTGCATTTTGATGTTTCGCCTGGGGGATTTTTACGAAATGTTTTTTGAGGATGCTCTTGAGGCAAGCAGGATTTTGCAGATTACACTCACTGCGCGCGGCAAAGGGGGCGAAAACGAGACGCCGATGTGCGGAATCCCCTATCATGCTCTGGATGGTTATCTTTATAAACTGACAAAGGCGAGGAAGAAAGTGGCGATTTGCGATCAGATGACTGCGCCGGATGGCAAAGGAATCGTAGAGAGAGATGTGACAAAAGTCGTGACGCCGGGGACAACTTTCAACGAAAATATTCTTGAAACAAAAGCGAATAATTACGTGGCGGCGATTTTTTGCGACGGTAAAAAGTTTGCTCTCGCTTACTGCGATATTACAACCGGAGAATTTAAGGTTTCGGAATTTTTGAGCCGTAAGGATCTGGAGGCGGAAATCACTAAAATTGCCCCTGCGGAGTGCATTGGTGAGGAAAGTTTTTTGCAGGAATTTGCGGTATTTTTTAAGTCGATGGAAATTTGCAGATTTCCATTTTTGTATCGTTTGGATGCTGAGAAAGAACTGAAAAATCATTTTCAAATTCAAAATTTGCAAAGTTTTGGCCTGGAAAATAAACCGTTTGCGGTTTATTGCTGCGGTATGCTTTTTGAATATCTGAAACAGACGCAAAAATCGGATCTGCAACATATTCAAAAAATTGTTTTTTACGAGGCGTCTGAATTTATGCGTCTTGATGAAGCTTTGATTTTTAATCTGGAATTGTTTTTTACCGGTCGGGAAGGGAAAAGAGAGGGCAGCCTGATTTGGGTTTTGGATCAGACTGTGACCTGTATGGGAGGGCGTTTGATAAGAAACTGGCTGAAAAATCCACTGTTGAATCTTGAAGCAATTTCGGAAAGGCAAAGGAAGGTGGAATTTTTTGTGCGGGATTCAAATTTGCTGAGAGAAATGAGGGAAACCTTGCAGGGCTTATATGACATCGAAAGGTTGCTTGGTCGTTTGAGTCTGGGCAGTGGCAATGCGCGAGATTTGATTGCGATGAAAGAGTCGTTGAAGAAAATTCCGGAGATCAAAAATCTTGCGAATGAGCTTGGAGAAAATCTTTGTGTTTTCGAAAATCTTGTTGATTTGATCGAGAAAGCGATTGACGAAAATGCACCTTTGAGCGTGCGGGATGGCAATATGATTCGCGGTGGATACAATGATGAACTTGATGAACTGCGGTCTTTGCTTAGCGAAGGCAAAACTTTCATAAAAAATATGCAGGAAAGAGAAATAAAAAGGACTGGAATCTCTTCTCTGAAAGTAAAATTCAATAAAGTTTTCGGTTATTATATTGAGATTTCCAAGGCGAATTTGGATGCTGTGCCATCAGATTATTTCCGCAAACAAACTTTGGTAAATGCGGAAAGATTTATTACGCCGGAGCTCAAAGAATATGAAGAAAAAGTTTTGCATGCGGAAGAAAAAATTCGCGAATTGGAATATGAACTTTTTTATCAAGTTCGCATGGAGGTGATTAAGGAAATTCTGCAAATTCAGCAGACTGCAAAAGCTTTGGCGGAGATAGATGTATTTAGCAATTTCGCATTTATTGCGGAAAAGTTCGGCTACTGCAAGCCGGAAATAAGTGAAACTGGCGAAGTTGAAATAATCGAAGGCAGACATCCGGTAATAGAAAGAATCGTTTCCGATTTTGTGCCGAATGATTGTATTTTTGAAGATACGAGAAAATTTTTGTTAATTACAGGGCCAAATATGGGTGGTAAATCGACATATTTGAGGCAGGTTGCTTTGATTTGCCTGATGGCGCAATTGGGCAGTTTTGTGCCGGCAAAAACTGCAAAACTCTCTGTGGTTGATAGGATTTTCACCAGAGTCGGCGCATCGGATAATCTTTCCAGAGGGCAAAGTACTTTTATGGTGGAGATGCAGGAAGCCGCTTATATTTTAAATCAGGCGACTTCTCAAAGTTTGATTATTCTTGATGAAATCGGGCGCGGCACTTCGA
Organism: Candidatus Peregrinibacteria bacterium; assembly: GCA_016206505.1. Lineage (GTDB taxonomy): Bacteria > Patescibacteriota > Gracilibacteria > UBA1369 > LOWO2-01-FULL-3 > JACQRJ01. Next base: position 22,414 of record JACQRJ010000001.1, read on the forward strand.
CTTATGACGGCGTAAGTATCGCGTGGGCGATTATGGAATATCTGCATGATCGCGTGGGTGCAAAAACCTTGTTTGCAACGCATTATCATGAACTGATCGAGCTGGCGGAAGGCTTAAAAGAAGCCGTAAATTTGAGCGTATTGGTGAGAGAAACCGGTGCCGAGGGAGTTGTGTTTTTGTATCGGGTTGTAGAAGGTGCTGTTGATAAAAGTTATGGAATCGAGGTGGCAAAACTGGCGGGGCTTCCTGTTGATGTCGTTGGGCGAGCACGTGGGGTTTTGAGAGAATTGGAAACGAAACATATTAAAAAAAGTGCTGTCAGTCCCGATCAAACTTCAATTTTCGAAAGAGAGTCCAAAGGCTTGAGTGCAGGGCAAAAACTACTTTTTGAAGACTTGAATGCCGTGAATATTGATAAAATGACACCGCTTGAAGCTTTGAAAAAGCTTTCGGATATGAAGGCAAGGTCTAAAAAGTAGAGATGTGCTATATTCGAACTGTTTACTAAAAAAAAATTGCTTATGAAAAAGTTTCTAAAATCCGGTTTTATAGTTTTTGTGGCTTTGTTTTTGTTGGCCGGATGCCAGAGCAAAGATGGTGCGCAGGATCAGCGCGAGGAGCCGGAACGGAATAAAAATGAAGATCAGTATAAAGAGCAAATTGATGAATTGTTAACGAAAGTTGATGAACTTGAAGATCAATTGGAGGAAAAAGAAGTTCAGAATGATGAAGATTTGGAAGATGAAGATAGTCAAGAAGGTGATGGCGAAGTGGAAGTTGAAGTGGAAAATGATCCTGATGACACTTTCTTTGCTTTACAAAGTGGTATCGAAGATGGCGATACACTCTGGAATTTGCCGGTAATTTTCAAAGGTACGGTTTCGTCCGATGCGGAAAAGGTTGTTGTAACCGCAAAGGGCTACGATAATGCCCACAACAAAGGCTACAAAGATGTTTACACTTTGAAAGATTTCAAAAAAGGTGATGGAACATTTACGTATCGTGCAAAGCCTGAATGGAAAAATATGAATATTGGTAGGAACGATTATGAATTTGAAGTTTTTTTCGAGGATGGGAGTTCGAGAACTGCGGAAATTGCGATTAATTATATTTATGACGGTGAAGGTGAAATCGCTTTTGATGGATGCGGAGATGCGAAGAATTATAAAGATTATGTCTGGTTCGATGATTTGGCTGATAGATACAATAAACTTGGTTTAACAAAATATGAGAAAAAAATGACTCTTGATGGCGTGACAGGTGAAGGGGCTGTAGCAGGCGAAAAAGTGATAGAAGAGATGTGCTTTGCAAAAAATGGCCGTGTTGCCGTATTTATTTCTTCCGGTTCATATTGCGATAGTGGTTATATTTATAGATATTTTACGGAGACCAACACTTTGGAACAGGCAAAAATGAATCTGGAAGAAGGTTGCAATGCGACATTTATCGAATTTTTGAAACGCACTGGAAATATAATTCCCGTTAAGGCCGGCTTGGCAGACGCAGGGTGTTTTTCGGAAGATTATTTTGATTATGATTTTATAAAAAACAATTTAATCAGAAAAAAGACGTTTTTCGATTGTATAGATGATGGTGAAGAAGGCGAATGGGAAATTATTAATAATTGATTTTTACGATGTCGATTATCAAAATTTTGCCGGAAAATCTGGTAAATCAGATTGCTGCCGGTGAAGTCATTGAAAGGCCAGCTTCCGCCGTCAAAGAACTGATTGAAAACAGTCTGGATGCTGGGGCAACCGAGATTTGTGTTGAGCTAAAGGATGGCGGAAAAACTTTTATCAAAGTTAGCGATAATGGCTGCGGGATTTCCAAAGAAGATTTGGGAATATCCGTTTTGCGGCATGCAACAAGCAAGATTTCCGTGGAAGCGGATTTATGGAAAATTGCGACTATGGGGTTTCGCGGGGAAGCATTGTCGAGCATTGCGGGAATTTCCAAGTTTGTGATACGCAGTCGAAAAGAAGGTGAAAATGTCGGCAATATGCTCGAACTTGAGGGAGGTGAAAACCGAATTTTAAAAGAAGTTGGAATGAGTGTCGGCACTGCTGTTGAAGTTTATGATCTTTTTTTCAATACACCGGCGCGAAGAAAGTATTTGAAAAGTGAAGCGACCGAACTTGGTCATATTACTGCCGCCGTAAGCAGTATCGCGCTGGCTCATCCTGAAGTTAATTTCAAGCTGATTCATAATGAAAAAATTATTAACGATCTGCCGAAAGTGACCGAACTTTTGGCTCGTATTTCCGATATTTTTGGCAAATCAACTTCGGAAATGATGTTGCCGATTTTTTATGGAGGGAGCGAGTTTCAAATAGATGGTTATATCGCCAAGCCGGTGTTGAGCCGCAGCAGTTCTCAGCATCAATATTTTTTCGTAAATGGCAGAGCGATTACCGATCATCTTTTGGCAAATAGAGTGAAGGTTGCTTATCACTCTATGTTGATGGAACATAAAAAACCGATTTTTGTTATTAATATTAAAATTGATCCGGCACTGATCGATGTAAATGTGCATCCGCGCAAACTGGAGATCAGATTTGAAGATCAGCAAGGGATGATTAAAGCGATTTATGGCTGCGTAAAATCTGCACTGGAGAAGCAAAGTCTGATGCCAAAGGGAGGCAGCGAGACACAAAGATATATGAGTGATGGGAAAATAGGGCAAAGTTTTGAGAAGGATTTTGTCGGCGGCAGTTTTGGACGCGTGGCTGGTAGAGGAAGGCTTGGCAGTGAAGCTGCAGATGCCATAAGGTTTACTGAAAAATTTTCGCAGAAATCCATTTTTTCTGAGCGGGAAAATCGTGATTTGGAGCCCGGAAATGACTTTGCGATCAAACCGGTGATGCAGATTATGAATTCATATATCGTCGCCGAAAGTGAAGGAGGTATCACTTTGATCGATCAGCATGCCGCGCATGAAAGAGTGCGCTTTGAAACTTTGATGGCGCAATTTGAGAAAGAGAATAAGGAAATTCAGCCCCTGCTTATGCCGTTTTCGCTGGAATTAACGAGCAACGAAGTGCTTTTATTGCAGGAAAATATGCAGATTTTTGAAGGCCTGGGTTTTGAAATCGAACATTTCGGCGGGCAAAGTTTTGTAATCCAGAGTGTGCCATCCGTGCTTGCAAGTCAGGATCTCCATGACGTAATTAAAGGCGTTTTGGATGATTTACTGGAGGGCAAAATGGCGACAAAGATGCAGGGGAAAATGGAAGAAATTTTGACTTATATGTCTTGTCGCAGCGCTATAAAATTTGGTCAAAAACTTTCGATTATGGAAATGGAATCTCTGGTTTTGCAGCTTCAAAAATGCACTCATCCATACACCTGTCCACATGGGAGGCCGACTATGGTGAAATTGACAGTCGATGAAATGGCGCGAATGTTCGGGCGGAAATAAAAAATTTCCGCTAATTAATCTCTTTGAGATAACAATTTTCGCAATATATTTTCTCGGGGCGACTTTGTGAGTATGTCGTCAATATCTCGGCTTTACACTGGGAACATTCCCGAGGATAAAGACGCCTTGGGTTTCTCAATTTCTTACGATCGCTGTGGCGACAGTTGAAGCATTTGCGTGGGATGGCAATGCTTTTTTGCCGATAGAAGCGCAGTTCCTTCTCACCAATCTTGTAATTTTTGGCACAATCACTGCAGGCAAGCAGCTCATTGATTATCGTGTCCGGGACGTCATCAAGATTATCAGGAATTGCATATTGACTGGGCTTAAATTCGCGCAGATCTTTTGATTTCCATTTATAACCTTTCGCCTTGGCTTCTTCCTCTGTAAGCGGAAAATAATCCTGAGCCACAGTCTCGTTGTAGCCGAATTGTGACATTTGAATCGGAAAAAATTCTCCCCATTCACCCGTTTTTTTCAGATGCTCAATTATTTTTGGCAATAAAGCTTCGTATTCTTCTTTGGCGTACTGCTTGTTTAAAATACAATATTGCTTTTGTATAAGCCCGGTTGAGCCAAAAATATTGTGACAATTTTTGTAACAATAGGCGCTATGAAAAACATTGGACACGCCGAGAACGGCATAGAAACTGCCAATTACATTTTCGGAGCCGGCACCGCAGCAAGCAGAGTCATAGCAACGTTGCATATTGTCACCCCAAATATCGATATCGTAACAGTCGCTGGCGTCCATCATCGTATTGGTGCAAAATTTGCAGTCACGAAGATTTCTACAGTCGAAGCAAAAAAAAGAATCTTTGGAATTATCAATATTGTCACCGGTGACGTTTTCATTTTGCACAATTCACACATTCATAACAAAACTCGGATTCTGTGAGATAGAAAAAATCAATACAGCTCTTGATAATGGCAAAAGTTTCTCCATAAAGACAGTCCAGACCCTGCTCTCCGTCAAATACCAGATAGCAGTTTTTTAGTTTGTAATTGTCATTGGTGTATTCGCTGTTGTCGTTGTCGCCCAGAACTATCAGGCCTATTTTTGGAACTTCCAAAAAAAGATCCCCGAATTGGTCAAAAAAAGTACGATTAAAATCGAATTGGCGGCCATAGCTTAGCGCGTCCCATTTATCGCCATACCACTGCATGTGGCCGAAAACTTTGTAAGGCTTGCCAGGTGAATAAATGGAAATAATTTCTTTCCCCGTCAGGTCGCATTTACGCTTGTAAAGGTTGATTTCATTGCGCCAGGAAAGCCGACGGCGCTGCCTCTCATCGGGGCAAAGAGTGGGCGGATTTACTCCCATCTTTTCATAGAAAGAAAAATCCTCCTGAGAAATTGCAAAGTTTTCTCCGCTGACGGCACAATTTTTTCCGCTAGTCCTCAATGAGGGCGGTAAAATATCGATCATAGTTTAAAATTGTCGAATAATTTACGGTATTATCAAGATTTAACTTTACTTCAGAAGGAGCGACTGTTGCAATTTTTAGCTCCTCTGCAATTTCCAGTGTTTTATTAAAAATGCTGCCGATTGATCCCGGCTGCTTCTGGATAATCAGTTTATATTGACTGGTTAAATCCTCAGTATCCAAATTGAAAGGCAATTGATATTCGATCCAGATTTCTTTGCTGTTTCCCGCCTTTACTTCCATCTGCGTAAAGAAATAAGTTTTTTTCAGATCTTTATCAAATTTTGTCATGACATCCGAGCCGTTGGTTTTTAACAAAACGGAGCCTTCGGGAACATAAATGCGCATGGAAACTCTGTTTTTTCCGCGACCGAGAATATCAATCAACCGATCCGGCATTTCATCAAAACCATAGGATTCAATAATTTTTTTCCATTGGTAGTAAATATCGTCGGTGAAAAGATGTGATCTTTTCACAGTTACGCGGTCAATGACGTTTCCGAATTCATCGATTTTTGTATGATGCTGAATTTTTTCCTCAATGAATTGTTCAGACTTGGTGCCGCCAGTAGCGATATTGATTACGCTGAGATAATCCTCGTTTTTAGCTGTTTTGTACACTTCGCCGGTTGCTCCGATACTCTGAAAAAGGCCCTGAATTTCTTCATCGGCGGAATACATGAGGAGATGCTTTTTTTGAATGGCTGCAAGCAGTTTGTTGCCGAGCGCAGCGATATTTTCTTCTTTTAAGATAGCTTCTTTGAAAGCCGGAATGAATATTTTGAGAATATGCTTTGGATCTTCTGGTCCCCAAATTTTACCTTCAATAATATAACTGAGAAGCAAATTGTAATTTGAAGAATCCAGTTTGCCGAAATTGCCGACCTGTACGGGACCGGTGATTTCAAGCAAATCTTTGAGCAGTCCCTGATTGATGGCGATTACTGTATCTACACTGGGCCCACCCTCTTTTTCTAAAAACCATCTGGCTTTTTTGGAAGATGTAGGAAAATCCTGAGAATAATTACTATCGCGGAAGCGCCAATTGCTGGTAAAAGCCTTAAACTCCTCAGGCGGTTCAATAATGCCGCCATATGATCCGTCGATATCATAAACATCATTAACGGTCAGATTTTCGATATAACCTTCATTTACATCAATCAGAGCATAGCTTCCGATAAATCCTCCGCTCGGTCTGATTTCATTATTATTTTGGAGCAAAACAAGGTAACGATGTGGATAACGATCGCCGAGGAGTTTCAGTAAAGCGGGAAAATTTTTGGAAATTGCCTGCAAGGTTAGGGAGACTTCCTGAATGAAATTTTTGGCAAGCTTTACGCGGGCGGAAAGTTCCGGAGGCAAAGTGTCTTCGTTTATATTTTCCATTTTCCCTGCGGCTTTTTTGATTTCCGCAAAAGCTTTTTCGGCATCATTTAGTCCGACTTTTAAAGTATCAGTAAGAGATGGCTGGTTTAAATTATCAGGCTTATTTTTGGCAACAAAATAAAGCGGCAATTTATTAAATTCCTCCAAAGTCTTTAAAAAATATTGTCCTGCAATTGAGACATGCTGTCCACTCTCGAGCAGACTTTTCACTGCATTGCCCAGATTGTTGTCCTTTGAATAGAGCGATTTGTCTTCATTTAGAAACCAAAGATTATTTTCGGCGAATTTAAAATTTTCCACAGCTTTATTGAAAGACAGAAGCGCATTATCGAATTCGATTTGAGTCGCATTTTTGCCCCCGGAAATTAAAAAATCGTAACCTTTATGCGCGAACTGTGAGAGTTCTTTTTCAATATTTTTTCCAATCGCAATGACGTTTAAGGCATTGAAAACAAATAAAATAATGAAACCAACGAAAAAAATTTTAAGAAGATTATCAAAATGTTTCGGGGGATTTAACTTCTTACCTTTGATGTAAAGAAAGTGAGTGGCGTCGGCTGTTTGCAGATCCTTAATTTCCTTAATCGGGCTTGTGCGCTTGTATATTGCCTTAATTCTTCTTATCGGTTTTAACTTTTTTTGGCCACGAAGATTTAGCTTACTCTTTTCAGCATCTTTTTTTAGATCACGCATTTTTCCGGACATATCAATTGATATCCAAATAATTGATTGTGGTCACACCATCCTGAAAATAATTTTTACCTGAAGTCAGTGATGAAAGCGGCAATAAATACTTCGGCACCTTCCCGCCTTTGAAAATCAGAGGCATAAGTTTGTCGAAATTGAGATAACTCACTTCGTCGGAACTGCTCAAAATATGAGTGATCAATTCCTGAAAGTCTTTTGAAAGGCGTAACGACTTGCCGCCATTTTTGATCATATTTACTGCATTTTTCATGGTGTCGAAATTATCCGTTACAATGGCGTAGCGATCAATAACGGCGTAAAAAATGTTGCTGTTTTTCTGGCCGATAGTTAATTCAAAAATATCGTAATCGTCAATTTGCAATTTTTGGCGTCTAATATTTTCCGGCACCGCCATAATCTCTTTGCCGACTGTACCATCCGCCATTGTGAAGGTGACAATCTTCTTTTCGTAAACAGAACCCACTTTGGCAAAATTATCAAAAATATCATGCAATTCTTCCAGAGCTTTTTCGCTATTGTTGATTTTGAGTAGAAGTTTGTAAGTCAATTTTTTATCGTACTCTTCAATTGCGAGGGCAAATTCGTTTTTGAATAGCGGTAAAATATCCAGGCTCAAAGTTATTTCCGGCCCGAAATAGCGATTGGTATAATTTTGAAGAACGGTATCAAAAATCTGCATCGAATCTTTGTCTCCTCCGGACATGGCCAAGATCAGTCTTCTTAATTGATTTTCCAGATTATTGCCGCCCCAAAAAATAAGCGCATCTTCTTTCACATATGCCGCAAGATCAGCCTGATATTTCTCCTGATTTTCCAAAAAATCCATATTTTCGATTTCTTCCCCGCTTAAATTCAAAAAGCTTTGAAGAGCAAATTTTTCATCCATGGCAACGAGTGCAAGCCCTTCGGAATCGAAAAATTTTAAAAACGGTTTAATGCTTTCAAATGCAGTTAAAGAATCGTCATTGATGTTTTTGAAATTGATAAAAGCAAAAGCAATGTAATTGAAAGGCAGATTGTTTTTGGCTCTTAGGTACCTGCTTGAATCAAAAAGAGCATCTTCGTCAGAATTGCTAAAATCAATCAGTTCCTTGAGGCTTTGATCTTTTTCACTCAAAAAAAGATATTCATCAATCAAAGTCAGCCTTGCACCATTTTGCAAAAGGAAGATTTCCCGATTGTTGTAAGGCTGTGCCGAAGCGCTTTGCCTGAGCCATTTTTCGGCCTGGGCTTTATCCTTTGTTTCTAAAAAGTAAACCGTGAAAGTTTCTCCTGGCGTATTTTTTGAATTTAAAATACTGAGACCAAGATTTTTCCCAAGCCAAGGATTGATTTGCGTTTCGAAATTGGTCTGCAATTTTTGTGTAAGAAAATCCTTGAGTGCCTGTGCAGAATAATATGGATACTTTTCAAGAATTTTGGCCGTTTTGGAAAACTGACTGTGTTCAGGATTATAGTTTAATTCAACAGTAAAAACAGTCTGCTTCTCAGGTAAAAACCTGGCAATTTCTGTTGAGCGAAAAGCTCTCTGAAAAATCAAATAACCCGCGGAAATCAAAATAGAAATCATAATAATGACCAAAATGGCGCCGTAAATTTGATGTTTCTGAATTTTCAGGCGAAAATTAATTTTTCGACTTTGCGCTTTGGGGTGTTTTTCCTTCGTTAGTTCTCTTACTATTTTTTTTGTGGAAGATTTGCGTCCCATTTTTGAGGTTTATTTTACTTATGGATTTTGGCATATTCCGGTTTTTTTTCACAGGTAAAAATAAGCATGTGTATGAGGGCGGCCATGAACTTGCCATTTGCCGATGTTTTTCGTAGAATGTGCGTCATGACTGCAAACCAATTAAGAAAATTATATATCGATTTTTTTGTAAAAAAATATGCGCATGCGGAGATTAAAGGTTCCTCATTGATTCCCGATAATGATCCGACTGTGCTTTTTACGACTGCGGGGATGCATCCTTTGGTGCCGTTTTTGATGGGAGAGCGGCATCCGGCGGGCAAAAGGCTTGTTGATGTGCAAAAATGTATCAGAACCGGAGATATTGATGAAGTGGGTGACAGTACGCATCTGACTTTTTTCGAGATGCTGGGAAACTGGTCTTTGGGCGACTATTTCAAGGAAGGTGCGATTAAAATGAGCTTTGAATTTTTGACTTCCGCACAAGAAGATGGCGGACTTGGATTGCCTTTGAGCCGGCTTGCTTTCAGTTGTTTTGAGGGTGATAGTGACGCGCCGAAAGATGTGGAATCTTGCGAAATATGGCGCAGTTTTGGTGTCAGTGAGGGCAGGATCGCTTTTTTGCCCAAAAAAGATAATTGGTGGGGCCCGGCCGGAAAGACAGGGCCGTGCGGTCCGGATACGGAGATGTTTTACTGGAACGGAGATGTGGATGCTCCCGATCATTTCGATACTGAAGATAAGCGCTGGGTGGAAATTTGGAATGACGTTTTCATGCAATACAACAAAAAGGAAGACGGCACTTTTGAGCCATTGAAACAGCAAAATGTCGATACGGGTATGGGATTGGAGCGTGTTTTGGCGGTTTTTGGCGGTTTTTCTTCAGTATATGATACGGGACTTTTCGTTGATGCGATAAAAGAAATACGACTTTTGGCAGGCTATGGAGTTCCTGATCAACAGCAGGTTATTTCCGAACGAATTATTGCAGATCATTTGCGCAGTGCGACATTTATTTTGGGGGATAAACTTGGCGTCTCTCCATCAAATAACGATCAGGGCTATGTTTTGCGCAGATTAATACGGAGAGCAATCAGGCATGGAAGAAAACTCGAAATCGAAGGAGCGTTTGCTGCCAAGATAGCTTTGATTTATGTAAAACAATATGGAGATTTTTATACGGAGCTTTTGGAAAATGAAGAAAGAATTTTGAAAGAAATGAGTATTGAAGAGGAGAGATTCGGCAAAGCTTTAAACAAAGGAATTGGTCTTTTGCATAAGGAAATGAAAAAATTACAACCGATGCGTGAGCAGGGACTTAGGGCTTTTTCGGATGATTTCTTTTTTGAAATGTTTGCAACTTATGGCTTTCCGGTGGAAATGATGATTGAGGAGCTGCGTGAACATGGCTGGATTGAAGATCAGGCGGGTGTTGATCTTGTGATGGCAAAATATGAAGAATATTTCCAAAAACATCAGGAATTATCCAGAGCCGGTGCCGAGAAAAAATTTGCAGGAGGTCTGGCCGATCATAGCGAAGAGGTAACGCGTTTGCACACGGCTACACATTTATTGCATCAATCTTTGAAGCATATTTTGGGAAATCATGTAGAGCAGCACGGCTCAAATATTACAGCGGAGAGACTTCGTTTTGATTTCAATCATCCCGATAAAATGATGCCGGAACAGATCAACGCTGTTGAAGAGATGGTAAATGAACAAATTCAAAAATCTTTGCCCGTGAGTTTTTCCGAGATGTCTGTGGCTGAAGCAAAGGCAAAAGGTGCGATCGGACTTTTTGAATCGAAATACGGAGACCGAGTAAAAGTTTATCAAATGGGAGAAGGAGGTGACAGGTTTAGCATGGAAATTTGCGGCGGGCCGCATGTAAAAAACACTTCTGAACTGGGGAAATTTAAAATCACCAAAGAGGAAAGTTGCGGAAGCGGGATGAGGAGAATAAAGGCGGTGCTTGTGAAGAATTAGACCAATTCACCTTCGAGAAGTATTTCCCTGGCCCTGGTGATTTTTACCGGGACTATTTGGCCGAGTAATTTTCGGCCGGAATTAAACTGTACGGCTTTGAAATGCTCGCTTCTGCCCATGCAGGTTTTGCCGTTTTGGTTTTCCACAAGGACATTGACTGTTTTATTCAGGAAACGTTTGTATCCTCTTTCAGCCATTTTGACCAATAAAAAATTCAGCTTATGCCAGCGTTGTTTTTTAACTTTTTGCGGAATGTCATCTTTCATAAACCTATCTGCTGTGGTGCCACGTCTTTGCGAATACTGGGCGATATATGCGTGTTCAAAAGCCATTTCTTCGTAAAATTTCAGGGTTTTTTCAAATTCTTCGTCTGTTTCCCCGCAAAATCCCACGATAATATCGGTGGAAATTGAAATATCGGGAATTTTTGCACGTAATTTTTTGATAATTTCGCGATACTGCTCGATTGTGTAAGTCCGATTCATGCGCTTGAGAGTGCGATTATCTCCTGACTGGACAGGAAGATGCAGATATGGCATTTGAGTTTTTAAAACAGCCATTGCTTCGATCAATTGGTCCGACATATCTTGCGGATGTGGTGAAGTAAACCGTACACGCTCCAGGCCTTTTTCATGGAGAAGATCAAGCTTTTCCAAAAGGGCGACAAAAGGCTCTTTTTCTTTCAAATTAGCGAATTTCCCGCTTTCCTCATCGGCTTTGCCGAGACCATAGGAATTTACCGTTTGTCCAATCAAAGTGATCTCTTTCACTCCAATTTCAACCAATTTTTCGCATTCGGCAATGATATCTTCCATTTTGCGGGATTTTTCGCGACCGCGGCTATAAGGCACGATGCAGTAAGTGCAAAATTTGTCGCAGCCGTTGGAAATAGCCACAAATGCCTGAGTTTTGGCTTCATGGCTGCTATGGCTGGCATTGATTTGAAAATAATCCTCAAGAGATTCCTCTTCGATCGCTTCAATGTCTAAAGCCGGCTGGATTTCACGCATTAGAGAAGCCAGGCTTGGCAATTCGTCAATTCTGAGGGCAATGTCCAATGCAGCCATACGGGGAAAAAGCGCATCCCGCTCTGTGCTATAACGTGAGCTGGATTTGCGAATCATACAACCGGTCACAACGACCAGCAGATCTTTTTTCTTTTTCTTCAATTGTTCCACTTTGTAAATCTCGCTGAAAACACGATCTTCGGCTTTTTGCCTGATAGAACAAGTGTTGAAAATAATAAGATCTGCGGTTTTGTAATCTTTGCATGGAGAAAGTCCGAGGGCCTGAAGATAAGTTTCCATGCGCTCGGAATCCGAATAATTCATCTGACAGCCGTAGGTTTTGATGTGATAGGTTTTCATTGGCTTGTTTTGTGAAACGCATGGGCGATTTTAATGTTTTTGGTCATCTGCGTCTAGCTTTTGGATTTGTTTTGTGCTATAATAATTAGATTTATTTACAAAAACATGAGCGAAGATTTTAAAATTATCATAGAAAAAGCGGCGTTTTTAGCGCCTGCGGAAAAACAAAAATATCTTTTGATTTTTGATTATCTGGATGAAGGGAAAAAAGCTCAATTGTCTAAAATAATTGCCGATGCCGTGAATGGAGCACAATTGATTAACGACGAAGCGAAATTGGCAAAGTCGGATGCTATTAAGGCTTTTATTGCGGCTTGTGATCAGGCGATAAAAACCGAAGCAAATGCAGCTATGGATGAAGAGGAAGCGTCATACAAAGATGAGGCTGATAAATTATTGAATAATCTTTGAATATGGGTGCAGAAAAAGGGCCGGAAAAATTGAGCGTACCGTACGGGCAAAAGGAGCAAGCTGTCCAGAAGTTCAAGGAAGCTGAAAATGAAAAAGCAAAAGCCGAAGGAAAGGAGCAAGTTCATGCGAATCCGAAAGCTGATTTTCTGAATGAGCAGGCACTTGATACTGAAACCGACAAAATTACTACACAAATAGAAGCAGCTGGTAATGCATTAGCGCCTAAATATGCGAACAAATTGACTGCGAAATTGAAGGGAGTAATTGATGGTGAAAAGACGAAGCTTAATTCGCAACTTGCAAAAATAAATAAGGATTCCGAGGGGAAACTTGTCAGTCTGGCAGCGGATTCGATGACAAAACTGGGGGCTTTTAATGAAATTCCCGATGTAAAATTGATCTACGAACTCGTGGCAGCCAAAGACGCAATAGCCGGTATTTCAGAAATGCAAATAACTTCTTATGCCAAAAACAGCGGTTACTATAAAGTCATAAATCCAAAGTTTGAAACAGCCGTTGGTGCCGGAAAAATACAGGCTGTGCAAAAATTATTGGGTGTTACTGCTGACGGGAAGGTAGGGCCGGAAACTATGAAGGCTCTTTCCGCGATGCTTGGGCTGGGATTAAAAGTTGAATTTGGGGGGAAAACAATTTTGGCCGATGGAAAAACCGAAGTTGATGCGGATGGGAATGTAGTGGAGCCGCCAAAAGCCGAGGAGCCTGTGCCAGCCGAGCCCGGGAAGCCGGCCGAGCCTGCACCTGCGGCACCAGCTGAACCTCAGCCTACCGAGCCGCCGAAAGCGGGGGAGTCTGCGCCTACGGAACCAGCTGCGCCTACTGAGCCCGATGCGCCCGGGCCCGAGGAGCCTAAGGAAACCCCTGAGCAAATTTCAACCGCGGTTTTTGATCAAGTACAGAGTTATATAGCGCAACTTGAGGGTAATAAACTGTATGAGCTTTGCGAATTTGAGACAGTTAAAAACGGCAATGCAATCAAAATAACGATTGGCAAAAATGCTGGAGCGCACACCGTATGTGAAATAAAAGTTGATGAAAATGGGGCAATTAAATTTGCAGGTAACAATGCCGATATTGCACGCGAGGGCATAGATGCTGCAGTGAAAGGCAAAATTGATGCATATGTACTTGACCGAAACTTTTTTGACGAAAATGAAACCGGCGATGGCTATCTTATAAAATTTGCCGGCGAAATGCAGTTAAAGGAGTATAAAATCGAAGCCAGAGGCCAAGGCGTCAAGCTTACACATTCGGCAAACCCTAAAGGAAATGGTGTGTTGGAAATAATTATTCACAAGGATGGAGGTGGACTGATCGGTACAGCTACAATTACAAAAGACGGAATAAAGGTAGCGGTTGATGCCGAATCGCCTTTTCCTATGGGCGTTGAAGGTAGTAATGTTGTTATCAAAGCTGCACCGGTTTTTGACGTTAATTCTGAAAATGGGGCAGCAGATAAAATAACTGTATGGCGTTCCGAAGATGGAAATGGAGCAAAGACAGAATTCAGTTTTGCAGGCAGAGAGCCTCAAAGCGGCGATTACAAGAAAATGCATGATGCTACAGATAAAGAAACATATGATCTGTATAAATTTCAGGAAGGAAAATGGTGGCTCGTGGCTACGGTTCACACGCCTGTCATGGAAGATCATGTGCCTGTGCCTGCGCCTGCAGAGCCGCCAGAAAAGTCAGCGCCTCCAGTACCAGATGCACCTACGCAACCAGCGGAGGAGCCAAAGCCGGCTGAGCCAACGCAACCAGTTGAGCCGCCGAAAGCGGAGGAGCCAAAGCCGGCTGAGCCAACGCCCGAAGCAAGCGATACAGCACCTGAAATGCAGGCTGTGAAAGCCAGGATTGGAGTTTTGCGCGGTGATTTGGAGGCGCAAAAAGTCGAATTTACCGGTGAAAAGCTGAAAGCAAAGGTAATTGATAAACTGACAACAAAAGATACTCCGCAGGCAATCAAAGATGCATTAAGTACAAAAATCAATGGTTCGGGCTTTGATACTGCGATGGCGGCGATGGTCGCGAATCTGGAGCGAGATTTAAGCAATGCTGATGATGCTGCAGATCCGGCTCTAGCTGAACAAATGTTGGTCGATGCCGAAGGTGCCTTGCAAGGCCTGAATGTGGATCATTATGTGGAAAGTCGCGAAGTAAGCGTGTTTGTAGAGAGGCTAGCGGGACCGATAAAGGCTGCGGATGAATTGATGGCAAAGATCGATACGCAAGTTGATGAATATGATGAAACCACAGGGAATTCTGTGCCAAAGGCATTAGTAAAATCATTGGGGGCAAAAAATGCTTTGATAGCGGCAATGGTAAATTTTATCACCGGTGATGAAGCACAGTTTGATCTGGCTTTTCATGAGGCTGCGATCATTAAGGCAAAAGAAGAGGATATGAATTTGACGGAAGATGCTGCTGCTGATTTGGAAAAGGCCTCGAGAGTGGAAAAATGGCATGAAAAAAGCAATAAAATTGACGGGGCAGTTCTATACAGCAGGAAAGGATCGAATTATAAGGCCGGCGATTATAAACTTGTGCCAGATAACATGAGTGGCACCGGTGATAGATATGGTCTTTGGAAATATGATGATGGAGCCCGCGAGGAAGATGGAGTGGTGTTGCGTTATGAACAGCCTGGCTGGAAATTTGTTGCTCATTGTTCGAAAATGGTGCTTGATGATAAGGCAGCCAAAAACGAGCAATTGGAGAAAACTCATGAAGATGTCAATGGAGCAGTTTCGAGTGCTTATGAAAATTTGAAGAAAACAAGCAATGTATATGGAGATTTTAAAGTTACAAATCAGGGTTTAGATGGGGGTGTTGACTTTACGCATGAACATCCTGTGGAGCATGCAAGCACTGCCGTATGTCATTTTCAGGTTGATGAAGAGACAGGGAAGATTTTTTATACCCCTTTGAAGGGAAAAAAGCAGGAAATATCATTAGCCGCTATTCCAGCAAAAATGCGTGAAGCCGGAGATGCTCATATAAGAGGACTCGAATATGTTAAGCCTCCCGATTCTGATACCAGTCCTCTTTATGTGAAATATAAAGGCGTGATGCAAGCGTATAAATTTGAGTTTGATGACGCCAAGTCAGGTGGCGCAGTGCGAGGTATTCCGAAAAAAGTGGGAGATTTGGTTTCTGTTGGATATAAGTATCAAAAACATCTAAATGATGGCACGGTCAGACAGGTTTCTCTGGCAACTTTTACGATTAACAATAACGGCACTGTTACCGTCAAGTTAAATCCAACTTATAAAGATAAATTTGAGGCGAAGGTTGAAAATGGAAAGATTGTTTTGAAAGAAAAAGAGAGAAAAGAAAAAACTGAAGGATGCAAAGCTGACAGCGACTGTCCAGGGGATGAAATTTGCGTAGATGGCCGATGCGTAACTGTACCATCTGATTAGGGACATGCTGAAGAGCGGCAAGCTGCAGGGAAATTTTGCTGGTGCAAAATTTCTTCAATAGGAATTTGCTGAACTTTCTACTCAAAATGCTGCACATTCGTTGGCATTTTGCTTGAAAGTTCTCCTGCGCCTTTGGGCACGCTAAATTCGCGCGCCGCTTCGGCTTCGGACCTAAAAATCTCGCTATTCTGTGGTGTCCCCGGCGGGAATTGAACCTGCATTTAAGGTTTAGGAAACCTCCGTTCTATCCATTGAACTACAGGGACGTAGTTTGGGATGATTTTAGACTTATTGATTTGCAAATTCCAGAGCTTTTTGTATTGGAAATGAATCAAAAACGGCTTTACTACTGAGAAATATATCTGTATATTGATAGTAGAATTTAACTATAAATAATATGTTCTCCGCTGGTGTTCTTGCAAAGGAAAAAATCATTTCTCTTTCCCAATTACAAAAAAATCCGGCAAAAGCTTTGGATGGCAAAATTGTGCGCATAACAAAAAATGGCCAGGAAATTGGTATTTACATGAGTAAAGAAGAATTTGAAGATTTTCTTGAGGAAAGTATGGCATTAAAAAGTTCATTTAAGGATGAATTAGCCGATGCTCTAAAGAAAGCCAAAGTAAGCAAAAATCACAAAAAGCTTGAAGATATTTTGTAAATTTTCCGTTTATGTTCAGTTTTGCAGTTACTGATGATTTTATTAAGAGTTTAAATAAGCTTGATAAGTCCGTTGCGACTGATGTTAAGGCAAAATTGGAAAAACTTGCGGCTTACGAAAACCCTCTGATTTTTGCCAAAAAACTGCAGGGATATAAAGATCTGTTTCGTTTCAGACAGGGGGACTACAGAATTGTTTTTCAATTACAGTGTAAGGAAATCCTCCTGCTGCTGGTAAAGCACAGAAAGGATGTTTATGAAGGCTTATAGATTTTGTTTAAACTTTTTCTAAAAGGAAATAAGTACGTTTATCGACCGGCAGGTCTGTTGCCGATTTCAGAGTGATTTTTTGCTCGGTTTTGATATCCGGCGCACCCAGCTCTTTCAACAATCCAAAAAAGCCACCTTCGCCCATAGGAATCAGCGCTTTAGGTTCGATAGCTTCAATAACTTCCAGCGATTTTTTCGCGCTTAGATTACCGTTTGTGCCGGCATCAATGAATAAAACATCCACATCCCCTATTTTATTGACCATTTCGCTGGTCAGCACATGTCCGAGTCCGCCAAGATGGCAGAATTTGATGCTGTCAATTTTGAAATAAAAAATTATTGTCTCCTCGCCTTTTTCACCCTTTTCTTCACTGGATTTTCCGCTTGTCCAGGCCTGAAATCCTGCAATTGCCACTTCTTTGATTTCGTATTCTCCGGGCCAATCTATGATCCTTGAAACACCTTTGACATCTTTTGTTTCGCTTCCTGAACTGTTTAAAACGATGTCTGCTGATAAATTTTCCGCATCGGGCTGCGGATTTATAATGAGAGAAGCTTTTTTGCCTTTGAATTTAAAGCATTGGTTGCCGTGCCAGGTGATTTCCATAGTAATTTCGTTAATTTGCGGGCTTGAGGATACTGGAAACGGGTTGCTTAATCAAGCCGCTGTAGTTAATCTATGCGTTGTTAAATTTAACACTTTCAAAATGGCAAAAATCATATCTGTGCATGCGCGGGAAGTCCTGGATTCCAGGGGAAATCCCACTGTGGAAGTTGAAGTGACAACTGAAAAAGCTGTCGGGCGGGCGATTGTACCCAGCGGAGCTTCTACGGGTGTTCATGAAGCGGTGGAACTTCGTGATGGAGACAAGGCCAGATATGGCGGCAAAGGCGTTCTGAAAGCTGTAAAAAATGTTGATGAAATTTTGGGAAAAGCGGTGATTGGCATGGATAGTGACGACCAGGAAGTTTTGGACCGCAAAATGATTGAACTTGACGGTACTGAAAATAAAGGAAATCTCGGAGCGAATGCGATTTTGGGCGTGTCGATGGCGGCAGCAAGAGCGAGTGCAAATGGGCGCGGTGAGGATTTGTATGAGTATCTGAATCCGCGGGCGAGTTTACTGCCGCTGCCGATGATGAATATAATCAACGGAGGAGCGCATGCGGATAACGGTTTGAATATTCAGGAATTTATGATTTTGCCAGTGGGCGGGAAAAATTTTGTCGAAGCTTTGAGAATGGGCGCGGAAATTTTCCATGTTCTAAAAAAATTGCTGAAGGAAAAAGGTTTCAATACGGGAGTGGGCGATGAAGGCGGTTTTGCGCCGAATTTAAGCGGCAATGAAGAAGCTTTGGAATTTGTGGTAAAGGCGATTGAAACTGCAGGATATAAGCCCTGGAATGACGTGATGATCGGTCTGGACAGCGCTGCGAGCGAGTTTTATGATGGGAAAAATGCCGTTTATAATATGAAAATTGATGGCAAACCTGAGCAGTTGAAAAGCGGTGATCTGACTTCATATTATGATGTTCTGCTGCGTAAATTTCCGATTATTTCCATCGAAGATCCTTTTGCCGAAGATGATTTTGAGGGTTTTGTAAAAATGATGAAAAGTGTAGAAGGCAAAATTCAAATTGTCGGTGACGATTTATTGGTAACAAATGTAAAACGGCTTCAAAAAGCGATAGATGAGCAAGCATGCAATAGTATTTTGATTAAAGTAAATCAGATCGGGACATTATCCGAAACTTTTGCCGCAATTGAAATGGCCAAAAAAGCAAAGTGGACAACAGTGATTTCTCATCGCAGCGGCGAAACTGAAGATACAACAATAGCGGACATCGCAGTAGCAATGGAAACGGGACAGATAAAAACCGGCTCACTTTCGCGTACAGATCGCATTTGCAAATACAATCAATTACTGCGTATTGAGGAAAAACTTGGCGATAAAGCTCGTTTCGCCGGAGGAAAAGCATTTTATAACCTGGAAGCATCCTATGCTGACCGAAATTAAAAGCAGCGCGGTGAAAAAGCTTATGCCAAAACGCCGCATAGATTCTCACAAAGGTCAAAACGGACGGGTTTTGATTGTGGGAGGAAGTAAAGACTATTATGGCGCGCCGGTTTTAGCGGCTTTGGGAGCGCTTTATTCCGGCTGTGATCTGGTTTATCTGTTTGTGCCGGAATGTAATTTTGATTGTACGCGCAGCATTTCTCCCGATTTTGTAGTGCGCAGTTACAAGGGCGATTATTTGAATATGGAAGGGGCGGATGAAGTGATTGCGTTTGGGAAAAATAAAGCTTCGAGCGTGCTTTTGGGTCCGGGTTTGACCGATAGAACTTCCGTACTTGAGGCAGTCGAAAAAATTGTTAAAAATTTGCATGTGCCGACAATTCTGGATGCCGATGCTATAGAGGTTTTGAAAAAAATCGACAAATTCCCATTACAGCAAAAAATCGCAATCACTCCGCATATGAACGAGTTTCGCAATCTCGTGGATCGCGATGTTGCGGTTGATGAAAATGATCCTAAATCCGTAATTTTGCTGCGCTCGATCGCGATGGATCTGCATGTAAATATTTTACTGAAAGGCCACAAAGATTATGTAGTTTCCGATGAAGGCCATGTGGAGGTCAATAAAACCGGAAATCCGGGAATGACTGTCGGTGGCAGTGGTGATGTATTGGCAGGCTGTCTGGCATCTTTTGCGGCTCAGGGAGTGGATTTGTTTGATGCGGCAAAGATTGCGGCATATTCTGTAGGAAGGGCGGGAGATCTGCTTTTCAAGGAGAAGGGTTACGGTTTTTTGGCAAGCGAAATTGCGATGAAAATTCCTTATGCAATTTGAGATTTTTAAAAAGTACGATTTTGCGATGCGGCACGCATTTTCCGACAGGACTGGCGGAGTTAGCAGCGGTCCTTATTCGAGTTTAAACTTAGGTTTTGAGATAGGTGATAGCGAAGAAAATGTTAAAGAAAATTATCGGCGATTTTTAAAACCGACCGGAATTTCTTTGAATCGGTTATGTACTTCCAAACAGGTTCATGGAGACAAAATTTTTGTTGTTCGCGGGGATTTTGATTTTGAAGAAACTTTATCTGGATATGATGCTTTGATTACCGCTGAAAAAGATTTTCCCCTGTTGGTGCGCTTTGCCGATTGCCAGGGAGTTTTGATGTTTGATCCGGTGAAGCATGTTATCGCCGCTGTACATTGCGGCTGGAGAGGCAATGTTTTGGACATTCTCGGAAAAACGGTTTTGGAAATGGAGATTGATTTTGATTGCAATCATGCAGATTTACTTGTCGGCATTTCCCCTTCACTTGGCCCATGTTGCGCAAAATTTACCGATCCGCTGAGTGAGTTGCCGGAATTTATGCAGCAATATGTCGATGGCAAAAGCTGCGTTGATCTATGGCAATGCAGTCTGGATCAATTGAAAAATGCAGGCGTTTTGGAAAAAAATATCGAAATTGTCAAAATCTGTACCTGCTGCAACAAAGATCGATTTTTCTCTCACAGAAGGGACAAAGGCGTGACCGGACGCATGGCGGCGGTGATTGAGTTGCTGTAATATGATTATTTGGCAATGGATTTTTCAAGAGTATCACCGGTGATACTTTTTTGTTCCTGTTTTTTCACTATTTCAATTAAGTTGCAAGTTATTCTCACAAAAAGCCGTATCCAGTAAATTATAAGCCACCAAAACAAAATTGCCAGTAATGTATTGCCTGCAATATCATGCTCAAAGCCCAATTCAGTGAAAAACTGAACTGGAATTTCCAATAAAATCATTAACATCAACAAAATATATGCATCTATGATATTCATAAACGACAGTTGAATTTTGAAAATATGGTTTTCATAGCAATTATCACAATATCAAAGCATTGGTCATTCCAACAAGAAAATATCGAATGCGCAAAATTCTTCAGTGCTGCAGTGCCCTGCTTCTGCATTTGCGATACAGAAGATCAGCTTTTGCGAGGATGGGATTTATATTTCCATTTTTGCCGCTATTTGGCGAATCCAAAATTGTTCCGACATTCAGCCGCCACTTCTCCTGCGGCTCTTTTTCATTGGAGATCAGGCCATTGTGGGCAAATTCGTGATGAATTTTGCAAAATGGGACGATAGAATCATGACTTTTGCTTTCGCTATAGCGGTCAATGTGATGGATCACCTGATACGGATTGTTGCAATTCGGATATGAACATTTGCCGTTTGTTTCGGCTATGACCTGGCGTTTTCGTGCGACTTTTATATGGCGCGGCTCATTTGGCGGCGAATTATTTGCAAAAGTATCACCGGTGACGTTTTCTTGCATTTTCACAGGCACTTTTTTCTGCGCAAATTCCTTCTCCACCTTTTCTTTCAGCATCGCCTTCAAAAACTCCTTGTCGCTCATGTTTTTGCCCAATTTTTCCTTCAATTTCATGAACAGAAAAGTAGCTTCTTCATCGAGTTCGATTTTTGCCCTGCGGGCGACGGCTTTGCAAAACGGTTGCGCCGCCAACTCCAACTGCTCACCGCTCAGCAAAACACCCATTTCCCCCGCCCTCACTTCCTTCGACAAAGTCTGCACCGCGCCCTTGCTCATATTTGAAATAGTATCGGCAAAAAACTGATCGGTTTCGGGAGTCACAACTTTCGCCAACATCGCGACCTTGTGCACGCCGATTTCCCGAATCGCCGCTTTCAAACAAGGCTTATCATGCAGATTTTCCTCCAGTCTCAGCCTTTTTATCACTGTTGTTTTGGCGATGTCACCGAATTTTCCCGCGTATTCCACAATCGAACCGGCATATTTTTGATAAATTCCGCTGCGATATATTTCCGGCAAAATCAAAAGCATTTCATTTTTCAATTTATGACGATATGAACCCAGTCTGACAAATTCCCGATGCAATTTTTCCGCTTCAATCATGGCATGTTTTGTTAAGGGATTTTCCGTGTTTTTATTCTGACAAATCCACGCTCGAAAACAAGCAAAAAACGGCTCGCAAATGCTATTTCAACACATTTTTATTTGAAAATTTAGTACGCCCAATGCAAGCCTTCAAAAAGCCGCAAAATCGAGTTCGCATTTCGTGCCAAAAACTCGTCAAGTCGAAGTTTCGGGGAAGGGGGATGATGTATGAGGCGGCGAAAATTGCTGTAAAAATAGTATTTCCGGAACAGATCTGAGGCGGGTTGGAAGGCGAATGATGGATGGTGTGGTAGGAAGTTTGGCTGCAAAAGTCCTAGAAATCCGCTGGAAGCTTGATAACATCTTGGTGTTTTTGTTCGGTACAAGTTTGGCACTCTTGTAAAAAGTTTCACCGGTGACACTTTTGCGTTTAGGCAGCAGTTTGCGGCTCAGGGCGCATACGAAGATTTTGACCGGAACCATTTTCCCATTTCACGCGCATTGATTCGCTTGTTTTTCATGATGATTTTGCGCTTTTTGAGGATTTGTGGCAGTTGTTTGAAATAAGCAAAATATGCTTTGAATAAATATGGCTCGTGCAAAAGCACATAAAAAGGCCGGAAGATTTTTTTGAGCATTATCGGGAAAAAATCGATCAAAAATCCGGCGGGAAGCTCGTTTTTGCGTTCCATCAGAAGCTGATTTTTGAAAGAATAATGTTTCTGAAAACGGCTTAGATTTTTGCGATTTTTGAAAATTTCGCCAATCGTGAAGCGTTTATAAATGCCGGTACCGCGCCCGTGATAGGCGATGGCCTTGGGATAATAGAGAGATTTCCAGCCGTAAAGTAAAAAGCGCCAGGAAATATCCACATCCTCCTTGTACATAAAAAAATCATCATCCAGATATTCGCCCATTATTTTCACATCTTCCAAAGCTTCTTTGCGATAAAGCGGGCAAGCCCCGGAAATGCCGAAAATAAAGCGTTCTTTTTCAAACTGGCCACAATCCCTCATTCCCTGCCCGTCGTCGGCGATACGGCGGTTTTTGTAAGCTGCGAGAC
>JACQRJ010000021.1 GCA_016206505.1 Candidatus Peregrinibacteria bacterium
GTAGTAAGAGTATTAACATTGAGAAACCCCATTTCAACCCCTTGAACGATAATGAAAAAATCGCGCTCATCCAGCAATACCTCTCTATTGAGCAACCCCTCATCATTCTCGGCGAACGTGATAATTACGAGCACTACATCACCCTCTTGGGATTTAACACGGCAGCGGACGAATATTACATTTACGACAGCCTCCAGAAGGCATCGCTCTATCAAGAAGCTATGACAACGGACGGAAATGGTTCATTTCCTGGCAACGCAACACTGAAATCAAATGAACTACTTGATTTCTGGCGCGGTGGAGGCATGTATGGACTCTGGAAGTGGTACGGACTTGTGGCAAGTTTTTAATCTCCGCAATTTCAGCAGACAAAGCGCTACGGCATTTCCCCGGCTGCCACTGAAGAATTTCCAAGGGTAATCTCAAACGTCCTGCCGCCCTCCGGTGCAATTTCAACTCTATCTCCAGGCATCGGCTGGTTTGCAAGATCAAGCTTGAAAGGATTTGTGCCCGGCTCGACAGAGCTCATGCCGGTTTCAACAATTCCCCCTCCGCGCAAAAGAGCAAAAGAAATATTTAAAGGTGCATTCACATTTTCCGGCATTACCAAAAAAACATCCAATCCTCCATTTCTCAAGACAACAGAAGTGATCCTTACCTCTGAAGGACGCTCTTTTTCAACATTTGAAACAATGGCTCCTGTATTATCAGTAGCCGGCTCGGTAGCAGTCCCAGATTGTCCCTTTTGCTCCACACCCATTCCTTCGCAGCCGACCAGCACCAAAGATAATGCAAGTGCTATGCGCTGCAAATTTGCCGGAACTTTCAAAGAACCGGAAGATCCTATCGCTTCTCTCCCGCTAAACACTGCTCTCTGCCTTTCATTGCTGCCCCCTTCCATAATTAAAACTTAAGCCTATTCGCACTTTACAATAAAAACAGCAACGCATCAACATGAAATTCTTTGGACAAATATCCAGTCCATTTTATGCGTCAAAGCATTGACACCGCAACAAAAAGCCAATAAACTAACTACCATCATAAATCTCAAAATGGGCATACCGAAAGAACCGCCAGCAAAAGATCAGCCACAAATCCCACAAGAACTTGTCGCCGCACTTCAGGTAAGCACACTTGAGTTGCCAGAAAAATGCGAGGAGCTTGATCCGGCGATTCTCGGCGTGCAGCTTGATACGAATTTAAAACTTTATCATGGCGGAAATTGCCAGGTTTACATGGCTCCGGATCTGGAAGGTTGCGCTGAGGGAACAGTGAAGCTTATGTCTCAAGCAAATTTCAGAGGTGTCGGAGCAGTATGGGCTCCGACAGGGGATCTGCATGTTTTGAGTGGCGAAATATTTGCTTCAATATATCGCGACGTTTGCGATAAATTTCCAAAATCTTCAATCAAATTCATGGGAATTGAAATCATTCCCAAGGGGCAGGAAAAAGTTGAAATTTCCGGGAAACCAGAGAAAGCGGACACCGGATTGATGGCCAGATTGCACATGTGGACAGGTGAGATCGAGGTTGTCATGGAAGAGAGCGGGGACATTATGCAGCTAAAAAAAGGAGATCAGGTTTACGTCAAAGATGGCAAAGTGGAGCAGTATTATCATTTCGAAGAAACATCCGATGGCAATTGGGAAATCAGCGAAGGCCCCGCAACGAAGGCGCAGGCCGGCGAAACAGAACAGCAAATCCCTCCCGTAGGATGCAGCATGAGCGATTACAAGCCATATGCTCACATGCCTGATGCGCTTACAATGATTATTGCAACCCTTTCAGCGCTTGCAACGACTCGCGCCAGAGCATTGATGGCCTCAAAAGTGCCGGGAAAAGGTAGATCAAAAAAACCTTCCAAAGTCATCAAAAATTAGCGGTTTTTCAAATAGAGTAAATTCGCCCGTCTAATGCGCTTTTCGGCAAGAAATTTACGTATTTTTTTTACAATCAGCTTTATGCAAAAAACCAAAGCCCACCAAAAAAATATGAAATGGAAAAGGCTCAATGATTCGGCATCAAGCCCCATAGTTTTTTCAAATACAAAAATTGGAACTCCAAATAGAATTACCAAAACAATTATAGCAACAGGCCAATAAACTGCACCTATCAGATCCATAAAAATTGGTTAATATTGATTTGGATTTCAAAATTGTTGATCACCCCCAGCTCTTCACCAAAATCCAGAGTGTTTACGGCGCCCTGATTTAGGTAGGTAAAAAGATGAAACAAAAAGTACGGCACATCCCCACTTTGAAAATCGTAAACATCAAAGAGCTTAAGCTTTACGGCAAATTGGCCATTTTTCCTTATCAAAGCATCGTATTCAATTTTTTTAATTCCATGGATAGCGGTCGCCAAGTCCCAGGAATCAAAATTAATTTTTTCTTTCGGCCAAATTTCGCCAGCCAATTGTCCATTGGAAAGTTTTTTGACCAATTTTTCAATAATTTTCTTGTAAGCGGGGTCGTTTTTGATTTTTTCTACGATTGGATGATTAGCTTTGTACAACAAAGGGGGAGGATTTGAATTTAGTGAGTGCTTAAGTAATTTTGCAGAATAAGGCCTAAATGTAACTTTGAAGATGCCAATTGCCAACCATGCAATGGTTCGCACTTTTTGCGCAAAATCAAAATCTTTATATTCCTCCATGAATCCTTCAACATCAAAAAACTCAATTCGCAAATTGTTTAGTTTCGGCTCCAGGTCGTACCAGATTTCAACAGCATTCTCAAAGGCCAGTGGATCTGCAATCTCATTATTGCTGAGCGAAAGTAAGCCGATAGATTTTATATCCCCTGAAAAATAGAAATTTTGGTACTTTTTGGGATTAGGAGTCACAGGATTTTTCAGGATTTTTCCATTTACGACAATTTTCAAATTATCACCATCGGTACTTCCTTTTTCTTTGGCACTCTTGGTATCCACATCAAAAAATATACTCTTGGCATTAGTCCCCAAAAATACAAAGCTCAGCCAAGGAATGCCTTTACTACTGCTATCGATATTCTCATTCGGCATCAGATTTTTGAGTTCAAAATGCAAATCTTTCACTTCGAAAACCTCAAAACTAAGAATCTCCGGCCTTCCATCAGCAAAAAATTGTACAAGATGCTCCCCCTGATCCAATTCTACAAAATAATAGATAGTTTTCTTGCCACCTTTCGAACTTGCTCCATCAAAGCTTGCTGAAGTGCCGAAGCCTTTCCATGAGATTTCATCTTTGCGTTTTTCATATTTACCAAAATTAAAGCCATCAAGTGCGATGCGTAAATCATCGTCATCGGTAGATCTATTCTGCTTGGCATCTTTCGCTTTTGCAGCAACCGCAATTACATACAATCCGGTTTTAGGAATCTTGAATCCGGTTTCGGCATTTTCCCATTCATATCTATCGCCACCGGGTGCTTTTGGGAAATCTGATTTTGAAAATACATTTTTCATAGCAATCATCATAATATCAAAATTGGCATATATTAAAAAAGAAAATTCACCAAACCAATCTCAACGGCTTTCTAAAGCCGTCAATTCCTGCTATAATGATAAGATTCAATTCGTGATTCTTATGGGCAGTTTTTTAAAAAATCGTGTTATCGCAGGAGTCTTGATAGGCGCATTTATTACAATGCTTGTCACCATATTTCTGGCATTTGATCTGTTTAATGGCTTGCATCAGACATTTTCAAACAGTCTCTACGAAATCAATAATCCGTCGCAGGAAATTGTCATTATTGCGATTGATGATAAGAGTACCCAGCCTGCTCCTGAAGGGCTTGGGCGTTTTAGCCAATGGAGCCGGGAAAATTTCACAAAATTGCTGGGAATTCTAAAAACAGAAAAACCGATAGTGATCGGTTTCGATCTGATTTTTCATACGCCGACAACAATGGTTCCAAGGGAAAAACTTCTAGTCTTACAGGCAGAATTGCAAACCGGCAAGCCAAAAACCACGGAAGAAAAACTGGAGATTTTCGAAAATTTTCTCAATTCATATCGCAGTTCGATTGATAATCCCATCGATAAAGAATTTGCGAACGCACTGCAGGAATTTGATAATATTGTCCTGGCCGCTTCTGTATCGAACAACGGCGAAATCATCCAACCATTGCCGGATTTCAGTCAAAATGCCTCTCTGGGGATTGTAAATTCTTTTCTCGATGAAAACGGAATTTTGAGAGCAAGTATTCCGAAGTATCAGGACTATGATGATTTTGGCATTGCCGCAGCAAAAAAATATCTGGCGCAAGCTGGTGCATCCGCGCCCGGTGTCCCCCTGCCGAAGCGGGTGGCCGTCGATCTCAATTTGCCGCTTGAAAACGATCAATTTCTGGTCAATTTTTTCGGTGATCCCTATTCTTTTGAAATGATTCCCTTTGTCAATGTCCTGAAAAAGAAATTCGATCCCGAAACTTTCAAGAACAAAATCGTTTTGATCGGCATGACTTCGGCCAAAGAAATTCATGATGAATTTTTGACTCCGCGCTCAAATACAACGCCGATGCCGGGAGTGGAATTTCGCGCTAATGAAATCCAGACTATTCTTGAAGAGAAATTTTTAGAAGTTCAGGGCAAATTAAGCATCATAATCACTGTACTCATTCTTGGCGCAGCTTTAAGCGTCATTTTCAATTACCTCGGCATTATCTTTTCTCTTGTTATCGCGCTCGCTTCGCTCGCGCTCTACTACTTCTCCGCCCACTTTTTCTACTCCCGCGGCCTGATTTTAAACATGGTCTATCCCTTCATCGCAATCGTTTTGAGCTATATCGGCTCATACGTTTACCGCTATTTCATCGCCGACAAAAACAAACGCGAACTCAAAAACGCCTTCGGCCACTACGTCAGCGAAAAGCTCGTCGAACAGATCGCAAAAAATCCGGAAATGGTCAAACTCGGTGGCGAAAAAAGGCCTGTAACTGTGCTTTTTTCCGATATTAAAGATTCAACCGCTATTTCCGAAAAGACGGAAATTTCTGCATGGGTCGGCCAAATGAATGAATATTTCACCGTCATGGAAGAGATCATCAAACGCTTTGGCGGCACTGTAGATAAATACGAAGGCGACGCGATTATGTGTTTTTGGAATGCGCCGATTTCGCAGGAAAATCATCAAAAACTGGCGTATGGCGCGGCTCTGGAAATGAGCGTGGCATTGGTACGTCTGCATGAAAAATGGCGCGCAGAGTGTCGTCCGCTTTTGGAATTTCGCATCGGTATAAATAGCGGGGAGGCGATTGTGGGAAATTTCGGTTCAAAAACTCGTTTCGATTACACCGCGACAGGCGATACGGTAAATGCTGCATCAAGACTGGAAAGTTCTGTTAATAAAACTTACGGCACAAAAATTGCGATTGCCAATCCGCCGACCGACTTGCTCACCAAGGCCTCTGCGCAACAATCATGCGAATTTTTACTGCGCGAAATCGACACGGTAATTGTCCCCGGGAAAACTTCAGCCTTGGTGATTTATGAATTGATGGGCGTAGCCAGTGGCCGATTCCATGATCTTATGACAGCTTATTCAAGCGGCCTTGCCGCCTATCGTAGTAAGGACTTTGCCGGGGCGATTGAATATTTCAAAGTTTTCGGCGAGAGCGACCCCCCTTCAAAAGTCATGCTCGAGCGCTGTCTCAAACTTCTTGCAGGCGAAAAAATCGCCCAGGTGGACGAGAACATGATTTTCCATATTATTGGGAAATAGTTTCGTACCGGTACGAGATGTCCAGGCGTTTACACAAATGGCGGCTCTTACTCTGACACAGTAAACAGTTGCCAAAAGTTTCACCGGTGAAACTTTTGCCGCATATCGTACTTTACGCTCAAGCGCCAAATATAAAAAACAAGCCACCAGAAAAGGATTTGAAGAAAAATATCACCAGCCCAATAATGATTAAAACCCATTTTGCTCAGGAACATATTGGCTATTTCCGTCATTACCAGCACAAGAAAAATGCAGGCAAAATCGATATATGTCATAATAGGTATTTAAGATTAATCTGAATTTCAAAATCATATACATCAAAAATTTTTAAATTGACCTTCATATGGCCATTTTTCAATTTTTTGGCCAGATACTCTATTTTGATAATCCCATGCAAAGCTGTTGCCAAGTCATCGGAATCAAAATAAATCTGATTATCATCAAAATCCTTGGGCCAAAGCTCTCCATCAAGAATACCGGCAGCAATTCTTTCATTTACTTTATCGGCAATTTTGA
>JACQRJ010000022.1 GCA_016206505.1 Candidatus Peregrinibacteria bacterium
ACTTTGGGGACCTTTGTGTGAAGGTTTTGCATATGGAGATGCATTTTGATGTGTTTTACGATCACACAATTGTGAAATCGGATCTGCATGTCAGATGTTTGCAAGATCTAGAAGATTTGAATTTGAATGCGAAAAATCTGGAAATCAGCGAAGTGATGGTTGACGGGCAAAAAGCGAAATATGATTATCGGGAAAAAGATTTTATTTTAAAGGTGGAGTTTGGAAAGAAAGTTTTGAAAGGTAAAAAAATTGTGATTCATACAGAAACTATTTGCCGTCCGACAAAGCATATTTTGGAAGGGCTTTATTATGATGAAACTCCGGATGGCTGCCCGCCCACGCAGATAACCCAGTGCCAGCAATGGGGTTTCCAGCGGCTTGTGCCCTGCATAGACGACATGATGGCGAAGTGCACTTACAGAACAACAATTGTTGCAAATAAAAAATATACAAATTTATTGAGCAATGGTGATCCGACTTCAAAAATTGAAAAATTGTCCGGAGGAAGGGCTAAAATCACTTATGCCAATGTGATAACTCCGATGGCGACCTATCTTTTCTTCCTGGGAGTCGGTACTTATGCGACACTGCGAAAAGAATTTATTTATCCTAACGGTGACAGTTTTTGGCTTGAGCTCTTGGTTTGGAAAGATTCGGATAAAAAAATTGCGATGAAGGCTTTGGATGTTTTGCATGATGCGATTATGTGGATTCATCTTTTTACGGGAGAGGATAAATATAAAAACTGGAAGAAATCTTTGCAGATTCAAAACTTATGCGAAAGAAGAGCGCGAGGTGAAAAAGTGCAGCCGCAAATTGATCGATTATGTCGCGGAATGAAATTTGGCTACAAATATACTGGCAAGGTTTACAGAGAAATTGCGATGCAAAACAGCGACTTTGGCGGAATGGAAAATGTCGGGAATACAACAATTACTGCGAATCGCATTATGCCTTATCCGGATATGACGGATGGCAGTTTTGAGTACATGGTGAGGGTAAAAGTTCATGAGTTTTATCACAATCTAAACGGCTCGGAAGTGACAGGCAGAAGTCCTTTTGAAATCTGGCTGAATGAAGCGGTTACGGTGTTTATCGAGCAAGAATATCATGAGTTTCTTTTTGGCGAAGAATATTGCAGGCTTGATAGCGTTTTGAGTTTTTTGGCTCCGGCTTCCGGAACTTTTGCGGGCGACGACAATGTTGCGAGTATGCCGATTGAACCTGATGGATTTAACGATACAAATGAATTGATAACCGGAGTGACTTATGTGAAGGCACCGGAATTTGTGAAGATGATTGAGACTTTGCTCGGAAAGGAAAAGTTTGTTAAGGGGCTTGCGCTTTATCATAGACGCTATAAACATGGCAACGCTTCCAGGGCTCAGTGGATAGAAGCGATGGAAAAAGTGTCGGGGAAAAATTTGCAGCGCATGGCGCAGACCTGGCTGAAGCAGGCTTCTTATCCGAAGATTTTTGCCAAGCTTTCGTATGATGAGAAGGCGAAGCAGTACATGATTTCACTTGAACAGAAGGGATTCAAAAAAGGCATGCATTGGGAATTTCCTTTTAGCGTTGCTATTTGTGACAGAAATGGAAAAGTCATTGCGAGTGAGACTTTTGTTGTAAGCAAGCCAAAAGAGACTTTTGTTTTTGCGAATGTCAGGAAGCCGGCTTTTGTTTCTTTGAATCGAAATTACTCTGCTTTTGGCAAAGTTTTTTATGATGTGAGCGATGAAGATCTTTATTTACAGGTGAGGAAAGATTCTGACATGGTAAATCGATATATGGCTTTTTATAATTTGAGCGAGAGAGAAAAATTGAAGATTATTGAAGGAGGTCATGTGAGCGAAAGTTTTGTCGATTTGTATTTTGAAATTTTGAGCGATGAAAAGTTGATGGAAAAAGTTGGAACGGAAATTTTGACAATTTTCGAACAGGTTGAGGACAGCCGTTTTGCCCATGAGTATCAGAAACTTTATGATTGCGTGAAGTCGATTGGTAAAGCGGTGGCGGAAAAATATGGCGAAAAATTATTGAAAATGTACAAAAAATATTCTTCGGTTAAATTCAAAGAGGGGCAATATGTTCAAAAGGAAGCGCGGGCGATCAAGGCGAGACAGGTGAAAAATGCGGCATTGGCTTTATTGGCGAAGCTGGACAACAAAAAAGCCTGGAAATTGATCAAAAAACAGTATAAGAAAGCCAAATGTGCCACTGACAGAATCGTGGCTTTCAGCCTGTATATAAACAGTACGGCTCCGGACAAGATGAAAGTTTTACAGCATTATCAAAAAATGGCTTCGAAAAATCTGGTGAGCTGGGAAAGCTTTTTGTCCGTGGTGGCGGGAAATAGCAGTGATGATTGCGTTGAGGTGATGCAGAAAGTTTTGAAGAGCGAGTCTTTCAGGATTGAGCAGGCAAATGATCAAAGAGCACTTTTCGGGCGATTTTCGATGAACAGAAAAAAATCTTTGTTGACTGCGAAAGGTCGGGCTTTTATGAAGGCAAAGATTTTGCAATTGGCGAAAATCAATGAATACAATACCGGTTATATGTTGAAGGTTTTTGGAAATATCGATCAGATTGGCATTGAACATCAGGCGGCTTTGGTCGGGGTCTTGATGGACGTGAAGAAAAAGCTTTCCGCTGACAAGACACCGAGTGTTTACAATACTATTGAGAGGATTTTAAAGGGTTCGCCAAAGGGGATGAAGAGGTGGAAGGGTGGCCTAAAATAAGCAGGAACCGAGGCGAACCATGGTTGAGCCTTCTTTGATGGCGAGTTTGAAATCTTCGCTCATGCCCATGGAAAGGGTTTTTAAAGGTTCGTTTTTGAAATATTTAGAGTTGATTTGGTCGAAAAGCTTACGAAGTTCTGCGAAATATTTTTGACGCTCTTTTTGGTCTGTCTGTGCGCCGATGGTCATGAGGCCGCGGAGATGGACTTGCGTGATATTGAAGTTTGCCAGGTAATGTTCGATGAATTGGCGTAGATTTTCCGGCGCAATGCCGGTCTTTTTTGGATCGTGGGAAATATTGATTTGGATCAAGAAATCGATTGGTTTGGCGATTTCTACGCTGATTTGGCTAACTTTTTGAAGTAATTCCAAAATATCAATCGACTGGATACAATCGACGTCTGGCAAGACTTTCCTGATCTTGTTTGACTGAAGCGGGCCGATGAAATGATGGCTCAATTTGTGACCGGTTTCAGGATGCTTTTTGAATGCTTCAAAAGTATTTACACAATCCGGCCAGCGGTTTTCGCCGATGATTCTTAAATCCGGGAGATCCTCAAGTAGGCTGCTAATTTCTTCAATGCTGCGGCCTTTTGTGACCGCGCAAATCTTGATATTTTCACATTGCTGAAAAATTGCCTGTCGGCGTTCATTTAAAGAAAGTTGATTGTGAATTTGTGTAGTCAAAATTGAACTTTTAGGCTAACCATGCAATGATCGGAACCATTTGGGTATAGACATTTACGAGACAAAAATTATCAAAATCCGCGGTTAAAACCAGCCCTTCTCCATCGTGTTCCAATATTCCAGGAAAAGAGAGTTTTGTTTGTCATTATTCGACCAGATCAAGTTCCAAAATTGCATTCTCGAGATTGAGGTCGTATTCGCCGGAATTGTCCTCGGGGATTTCTATGTCTTTTGAATCTTCAATATCAATTTGAGATGTGCAGGCTGTAAGTGACAAAACAACGATTATGATTGCGAGAAACTTTTTCATTATTTTGATTTAGCGGATTTTACAAATTCAACTGTTTGATTCCAGCGTGAAATGACTTCTTTGATAACTTCAAGGCGCTCATTTTTTGACCGGGCACTATTGAAAATAATTTTTGATGTAGCGATGAAAGCGACAAAGTCGGTTGTAACTTCGAGATTTAATTTTCCTTCCTCATACCATTTTTCGACGCGTTCTTCGGCATCGTAGAAGCGAAAAGTTATCAAATGATAAATTTTTTGGCGGTAATCTTCGATGCAGTTTGCCTCTTTGTTTTCACATAATTTTTTGGCGGTTTGCAATTTTTGGGGCAGACCAAGCTTTGCTTTCACACAAGCGATGCGATCTTTTCCCTGAGTTGCAGACCAGCAGGGCTTCAAACTCAAGTAGCGGTCAATGCAATTTTGTTTTCCGGAGTCATCAGCAATCGCTCGACATTCTTCCGGCATGTATGGCTCTTTTTTCAGCTCTTCTTCACTTTTTTCAAGGCGGCAACCGATGCGTTCTTTGATGTTTTCGATATCATTGCAAACTTTTTCGGGCTTCGGGGTTGAAATTGGTGCTGATTTTGTAGGTGCTGTCTGTTTTGGCGCAGGCTCTTGTTTTGGAGTGGGTGCGGGTTCTTGTTTTGGTGCCGGAGTATTGTCATCGGAGGGCACTCCTCCACTGCCGGAACCTACTGCAAAAACTGAAGTCGAAAAAACAAGGATTAGTAGAGATGTGATTGTTGTTGAGAGAATTTTTTTCATAGCTTTGAGATTATACTGCAGGGTTATCGCTGATTACAAGATCTGCGCCGGATTCTACTATGGCTTCCTGAATATGTTTACCGGAAGCACCCCATACGGCTACGTTTAGCCCTTTATCATGTATGCGCTTTACCAATTTTGCACCGGCCAATACTGCCGGAATGCATAAATAGTCGACCGTTTTGAGAATTTCATCCGATGGCAGATTTGTAAAAATACCTAAAACATTTTCGCCTGTTTCATTTGTTTCACTTATTGCCTTATCATCAACACTGACACAGGTTTTCGCCAAATCCAGAGATAGATTGCCTCCGGAAAAACTATCAAGAACCTGACAAATTTCAATCATTTTATTTTGTCCCAACTTTTCGATCAACCTGGCCAGCCCTTTCAATCTGTCTAAAGGAATATAACAGAAAATCAGCGGCCTGTTTTGCTTCAGTTTCCTGGCCTTTTTCAAAATCTCAAAATCAAATCCCAGAATGAAGTGCCTATCCATGATCTGCACATAAGCATTTTTTTTGCTGAATTTTTGATCAACTTTTTTAATGATTTCATCCATTTTTTCGACGATTCCCTGCTCCTTGAGATCAAAAAAAATAACAATATCCTGATGAATATTGTCCGCAAAAATCATTAGCGCATCTTTCAGTTTGACGAAGTGTTTTTCCGGATTTTTTATGTGTCCGATGGGATCGTGGTTTAAATAAATTTCTCCATCAATGCCTAGCCGCAGATCTATTTCAATCTGTTTTTCTCCTCCTTTGATGGCCGCAACTATCGCCTCAGCGGAATTTTCTTTTTTTCTGCCATATCCCAATGCACGATGTGAAACTATATATTCCCGCAAATTGAATGGATGTTTTGCCACATCTTTGGCGGCGGCGGCAAGTTGGCTTTTAAAAACATCCCATGGCATTTGGGTTTGACCGGAAAGTGAAAATTTTTCGGCAAGTGCGGAAGTAAGCATTGATAAGAATGTTCCAGCTTTGCTGTCTTTGCCAAAAATTCGATCAAAGAATGATTTTACCAGATTTTTTGGCAGCATTTCTTTCAATGCCAGCGGTATTTTATTCATTTGCTTTTGTAAGCCGATGAGTTCGTCGGCTATCACATGATGAATTTTTGTTTTCCCGATTTCTTTGGCTGATGGCCGAGCTTTTGGTGTTTCTTTTTTTTCAATAGTCATAAATTTTCTTGTATATTTCTGTGTGGTTGGTTACATTTCTTTCCTTAATTATAATTTAAATCAAATAATTATGTCAGCAGAAACTACAACTGATATCTCTGTAATTGATGAAGCGGATGCTGCAAGAATGAATGATGTGGGGGGCGTGCGTGTCGTGGCCAGGGAAGATATTGCAGCACTTGTGCCTCCTCATTTGGAAGAAGGCGAATATGCAAGATCGGGATTGTCTACAAAAGTGACAGATGCCTTATGTAAGGCATTGGGGATTGATGCCGTGCAAGTTGGCCATGGAACTTATTATACAAATGCGACCAAAATTTAAGTTACCGCTCGCACCACCTCTCTCATTTTGCCGCTGACTTCGTCTACAAATTCGGATGTAGCATTAAACGGTAGTGGAGCGCGAACAACTTCTCCTTTCATCCCGCCTTTGGCGAAAAGAAGGCCTTTTGTCGGAGCCAATTCTAGTGCTTTCAAAACCTGCGCGCCGGTAGTGAGTCTGACTCCCACAAGAGCTCCTTCGCCGAAGACCTCCGTGACTACACCGGGGAAGTCTGTGGCCAGGTCTCCAATTTGCTCTCTGAACTTTGCGCCCATTTGGCCGGCGTTTTCCCATAATCGTAAATCTCTAACCATTTTCATGACTTGTCTGGCGGCGGCGATGCCTTCGAGAGGCTGTGAAAAAGTATCAAAAGTGGCACCGGGATTGCCGCCTGCCGCCACTTCTTTCAATGTATCTTCGCTAACCAGTGTAGCGGCAACGGCTCTGCCATTACCCAAGCCTTTGGCAAAAGTGATTGCATCCGGCTTGCAATAATCTTTCAATTGTCCTGATTCGTCTTTTTCGCCCCATCTATCGACACCAAGCATGCCGCTTCCGTTTCTGACAAAAGTCTGGACATTATCCAAAATAATTTTTCCTCCCTTCTCCCTAACTCTTTTGGCAACATCCTGCATCAACTTTGGTGGCCATGGATGGAACCCACCGACTCCCTGAATACCGTCTTCCGTATGCCAGATCGGCTTTACGCCTTCTGGTAAAGCATCCATTACTTCATCCAGATTGCTGCCATCTCTTTTGATAACGAGAGCAGATTCCGGTAAAGATGTGTCCCCTTTCCAGCCCGGAACTATACAATTGGCATTCATACTCAGATCGGCGCCGCCATAACATCCTTCCATGACAATGAGTTGGGTTTTTTGCGGACCGCCCAAAGCTCCCATGCAAAGGCGAATAGCCTGTTCATTTGCGGAGGTCCCGCTGGAAGCCAATAATGCCCTGAAATCACCGTATGGCCTGCAAGCTTCAACGAGGTCTCTTTTTAATAAAGTTGCAGGAGGGAAAACTTGTGTGGTATCGACCATGTCCACACCGGGATAAAGTTCTTTGTATTTGGCAATAAGTGCTTCGATGTTTGCATTTTTCCAGCCGACAGACATGGATAAAATGGCTTGATGCAAATCTGCAAGTCTTCTTGCCTGTCCATCCTTCACATGAAAACCTTCTCTTTCGTTCACGACGATTCTTGGAGGGTATTGGCCGCCCCATGACTTTAGAATACCGGAAACGCCGTATTTATCTTCAATTGCTCTAACATCTTGTTCCGATAATTCTTGATCTTCTTCTACAAAATGCCCAGAATCGAAATTTGCGTCCAGCGACCAGACTTCCCTATCGGTTGCTTCTTGTGACATATGGATTTGTTAAAAATTTAAAAAGGAGCGAATTGTATCAACGCCAAAAGGGATTTGCAAATTTTGGAAGGATCTTTAATTAAGAACAAAAAAGAACAGGTAAGCGGCTGCAATCAAAACACCAATCATCATCATGACGAAGGCATATTTGAAGTATTCCAAAAAAGTAATTTTAATGCCGTTATGCTCGGCTAGACCCACAACTACAAGGTTGCAACTGGCTCCAATGATAGTTCCGCTGCCTCCTATGCAGGCTCCCAATGCCAAAGCCCAAAATAGCGGATCGGTATTTACGCCCGTCATTATGCCGATATCTCTTATGATTGGGATCATTGTGGTGGCAAAAGGAATGTTATCTATAAAAGCTGAAAAAATTGAAGATGCGAAAACCATTATCATTGTCAACAAATTGATATTATCCCCTGTTTTGGCAACAACTGTTTCGGCGATTGTTTTGACCACTCCCGTGGCTTCCAGAGCGCCAATAATTATAAAAAGTCCTATAAAAAAGAAAATTATCGACCAGTTTACATATTTTTTAAAAGCTTCTTCAGGTTCGATTTTTGTGATTAAAAGCAAGATCATTGCTCCGGAAAGTGCAATTATTCCGTTATCCAACCCTATATTTTCCTTGAACATCAGACTGATAATGACTAGAACCAAAATGGAAATTCCCTTGATCAGAAGGGGTTTGTTTTGGATGAAACTTTCCGTCCTAAGATCATTTACGGAAATCTCATTTTTGGGAATCAATTTTTTCCGAAAATGGAATAAAGCCAAACTGGTTAAAACAATGGAAATAACAGTAACGACCGGTGCAAGATTGGTTACAACTTTTGCAAATGAAAAGCCGGCGCGGCTGGCAATAATAATATTTGTCATGTCGCCGAGCGGAGTAGCCGTTCCTCCCACATTTGAGATGATTATTTCCGTCATCAAAAAAGGCAAAGGATTTAAATCATATCTTAAACATATAGCCAAAAAAATCGGTGTCATAACCATGACTGCCGTAACATTGCTGATAAAAGCAGTTATAAAAGCCGTAAACAGCATTAAAAGGAAAAAAGTAATCAGCATGTTGCCTCTTGTAAGTACTATCGTTTTCATTGCTATATGCGTGAAAATACCCGATTTACTTGTAATCTGGACAATAATCATCATGCCGATAATCAAAGCCAGCACATTGAAATCTATAAAACTTAGCGAATGAGCAAATTGGGTTTCAAATTCGGGGCTTAAAAAGACCCGAAAAAGCAATAACAACAAAGAGCCGAGGATCACTACAATCGATTTGTGTACTTTTTCCGTGATTATGAAAGCATATACCAGTAAAAAAACTATAATTGCAATTAGTGCATTTGTTGTAAGCATTTATTTTAATTTAAAATGCTCGCCCAAGGCATCTCTTATGTGCCTTCGGTTGACCACTCCGATCAATTTTCCTTCCTTATCAACGACAGGTAATCTGTAGCTATCGTTGTTTAAAGTTATAGCCACGATTTCTATGAGTTTTGTATGCGGACGGTAAAAAGGTTTGTTTTTATTCATAAATTCTTTAACTTTTGCATTTTTTTTCTCTTCGCAAAGTTTCAAAAATGTTTCAGGTGCGGCTGACTTTGTCAAATCAGGGTCTTCCTTCATGTAAGGAGGTATGGCAAAACTGATAAGTTCCGCTATTGTAACAATTCCGAGATATTTCCCATGTTTATCAATGACAAAAAGTCCGTTGGTATCATGCTTTTCCATGGCTTTCAAAGCTTCAAGCCAAGTTGTGTCCTTGTTAATTGTGACGTAATGCTTTTCTAAAAGATCTTTAATGAGCATATTCTTAGATTACATCGATGTTTGCTGAATTTGACGCTACACCTGATTTTTGGTGATGTAAAGTTTGTAATTGTAGGGGGCAGTCCCAGAAAAAGGTGTGGTACAGATTAAAAGTTCCGTTCGCTTTTCCATTACAGTAAACAAAATATCCGGTAATTTAAAAATAATTCGATCTTTGAACGGCTTAGGGACATGGATTACATTAAAAAATAATATTCCAAAGGAATCGAAACGGTTTTAGCCTCTTTATCAATTGCCAATCCGGAACTTGAAAAAATCAGGTTGTAGTCGGAGTTGATTTTTTTCATGCTGTTCAAAATCTGTTTTTTATCCTTATCGCCCATGCCAACTTCAATAATAATTTGTTTGTTGTTCAAAATCTGCAGAATAAAATCCGCTCCGCCCTGCTGGCTGTCATAACGTATCGCTCCCTGATCTCGTATGATAAATTCCCTATAGAGATGCGATCCTATTGAATCTTCCAGTAATTTCCCCTGTCTTGTGAGGTAGGTGCTTTCCTGGCCGGTAAAGTAAAAGAAGGACATTCTGATGGCCGGAGACATGAAAAGATATTTATTCGGTTTTTTGGCGATTGTCATGTTTGATCCATAGGCAGGAATTTTGATGAGCAATTCTGCTTTCTCAAGCGCGTCAAAGATACTCGCTATGGTCAGACGGTTAATTTTAAACTTATCCTCCAATACGTTGAGGCTTGTAGTGTCGTTTTCCGCAATGGCAAAGATGATTCTTTTCACCACGCCGAGCGTATTCTGATCAAAATTTCCTAATATTGGTAAATCCTGCCTGATGATTTTATCTAAAAGCAGAGAAATCGAGTCATAAACCGCTGATTCATTCGGCATTACAAAAGAAAAAGGCAAGGTGCCATAGGCTAAGTAAGCTCTAATATCGGCTCTGTTCACTTTTGACCAGTATTGATGCACTGATGCCTGCAAGGGCAATAAATTATTGTAGACATCCTCGGCGCTTAAAGAAAAATACACCGCCTGTCTGATTTTTTCTTTTAGTTTTGGCGGATAAACGCCATTTTTTATCATTTCGTATTCCGGAAAACACATGGGCGGCATTTTTTCAAAAACCGCCCTGCGCGCGAGATTCGTTGTTGTTTGGAGGACTAAGGCTGATGAACCGGTGCAGCAGAAGAAAATATTGGATGTCTTTTCAAACAATGATTTGAGCGTAACCGCCCATTTTGGATCGCTCTGGATTTCATCCAGAAAAATGAGGATTGGTTCTTTGACGCTTTCCAGATTATTACCCAAAATTTCTTCATAGGCTGACATTAATTCCGCGATACCCGCGTCAAACAGATTTTTTGCATCTTCTATGGATAGGAAGAGTATTTTTTCGACTTTATGCTGATATTCCGTACAGGTCTGTGCCATCAGAGTCGTTTTCCCCACACCTCTGAAGCCAGGGATAACCACCATCCTGTTTTCGGATTTTTTGCCTACAAAATCGTCTATATACTTCTGTAATTTTACAAATATAAAACGTCGAGGATGCTTCTTCCCATCCGGACTATGCGTAAAGCGCTTCAAACGCTCATTGGTTGTTCTGATCTGCTGTTGCAGGTATTGGACAAGCCCTTGGTTCATATATATTTGAATATACTAGAAATATGCACTTCTAGTGTAGTTTGTTATATTAGAAAGGTCAAGAACTAGTTTAAAGCCCAGATCATGTAATTGAGATATGCCGCGAAACTGACCCAAAGGATGTATGGCGCCAAAAGCCA
>JACQRJ010000024.1 GCA_016206505.1 Candidatus Peregrinibacteria bacterium
CCCCCAACCCATAAACAATTGATTTCTGTATACAATTGATATAAAATGTATACATGACTAAAATAATCAGTGTCCGTATAGATTCCGGCTTGGCCGCAAGGCTGGATAAGACAAGCAAAAAGCTCAATCTCGATAAAACCGGCTTTGTTAGAATCGTTTTGACAAAGGGATTGAAAGAGCTTGAAAAATCGGATGCCCTTGATAGCTACAAACGCGGCGAGATCTCACTCGGCAAGCTCTCCGAGTTGGTAGATATGAATTATTGGGATACCCTCGATTTGCTAAGTTCCGAAAAAATACCTCTAAATTATGGCAAAGAGGACTTTAAAGAAGATACTGAATATTTATAAATGAAATTTGTTGCAGATTGTTCACCGCTGATTTTTCTGGCAAAACTTGATGTTTTTGATTTGTTGAATAAAGATGAGATCTTGATCACTTTTGAAGTGCAAGAAGAGCTGCTTATAAAAGAAAGCCCGGAAAAAGATAAAATCGTGAAATTTTTATCTCAAAAAAATGTCAAAATCGCAAAAGTGTTAAAGCCCGATAACTTCAGCGAAGTCCTTGGCAAGGGCGAACTGTCTACTATAAATCTGGCTCTGGAAAAAAAGATTCCCAACGTTTTGATGGATGATCGCCGCGCCCGCTCACTTGCAAAAATACGTAATTTAAAACCCCGCGGAACTTTATGGCTAATTCTGCGCGCCTATAAAAACGGCCTTTTAAACAAAACACAAACGCACGACTTGATCTACGATCTGCCATCAATAGGATTTCGCATCGATCAGGAATTTTTGTTCACAATTCTGAAAAATCTTTAAATTCCCTTCCCCTCCCCACCTTTTATGCTAGAATCCGGCCATGAAAATCACAATCGTCGGCACCGGATACGTTGGGCTTATCACCGCGGTTTGTTTCAGTGAAATCGGCCACGATGTCATGGGCATCGATATTGACGAGAAAAAGATTAAAAAACTCCAAAAAGGAATTGCACCTATTTACGAACTTGGACTCGATGAATTACTCAGCCGCAATTTAAAAGAAGGCCGCCTAAAATTCGATACCGATATCAAAAAAGGCATCGAGTTTGGCGAAGTGGTTTTCAGCGCCGTCGGCACTCCGCCGGATATGAACCACTGGGCCGATCTTCAATATGTTGAGGCCGTAGCCAAAAACTTCGGTAAATACGCAAACGATTACAAACTTTTTGTAAACAAATCAACAGTTCCCGTCGGCACGGGTGATTGGTGCTATCAGATTATCAAAGAAGCCCTACAGCAGCGCGGCGTGGATTTTGGTTTTGACGTTGTGGGAAATCCCGAATTTCTACGCGAAGGCGCGGCCGTAAAAGACACCATGGATCCGGATCGCATAATAATCGGAACACATAGCAAAAAAGCCCGGGAAATCATGCAAAAAATCTATTCCCCCATTGCAAAATCAACAGTCCCCGTCCTATATACGACTCTTGAAAATGCCGAACTGATCAAATACGCAGCAAACTCTTTTCTCGCCACCAAGATTTCCTTCATCAATCAAATGGCAAATTTCTGCGAAAGAGTCGGCGGCGACATCACGGTCGTAGCCAAAGGAATCGGCATGGACAAGCGCATCGGCGGTCGTTTTTTGCACGCCGGCATCGGCTATGGCGGCAGTTGTTTCCCCAAAGACATCAAAACTCTGATTCAGCACGGTAAAGCTTTCGGTTACGATTTTAGCATTTTGGAAGCCGTTGAGCAGGTAAACAGCGGGCAAAAAGAAGTGGCTTTTGAAAAATTAATGCATCTTTGCCCCGATCTTTCCGACAAGACCATTGCCGTTTGGGGCCTTTCTTTCAAGCCAAAAACCGACGACATGCGCGAGGCGCCATCGGTAAAATTGATCAAAAAACTGATTGGGGAAGGCGCAAAGGTCAATTGCTACGATCCTGTTGCCATGGAAAATGCCAAAGCTTTACTGAAATCAGGCAGCATAAATTTTGCAAAAGATGCTTATGAGGCGCTGAAAAACGCCGATGCACTTTTGATTTTAACCGAATGGGATACTTTTCGGGCGGCCGATCCAACCAGGATAAAAGAGCTTATGAAAGGCGATATCATGATCGATGGCCGCAATATTTTTGAGGCCGAAGAAATCGAAAAATCCGGTTTAAAATACTTTTCCGTCGGCCGCCCCGATAACATCAATCAAAAGCGCAAACTCAATATTCAGTGGCTGAAAAATCGCGGTCACGGCGGCATCAAAGACAAAACAAGTGACGATGCAGAAGTCCGAAGCGAAATTCTCATGGCCGAAAAAATTTCTGAAAATTCTTAAATTTCCCTTTTCCATGCAAAAAATCCGCTTCGGTATCGTCGGCTGCGGCAAAATTTTCGATCGACACGCGGAAGCGATCAAAGCAAACTCTGAAAATGCGGAGCTTTTTGCAGTCAGCGATAAAAATATGGAACGCCTCGAAGAAATAAAAAATCTTTACCCGACGGTCAAAACCTATGATTCATATGAGGCTTTTTTGAATGACTCCGATGTCGACATGATAGTGATTTGCACCCCCTCCGGCCTCCATGCCCAAATGGCCAAAGCCGCATTGGAAAAAGGAAAGCATGTCCTCTGCGAAAAGCCCCTGGCCATGCACCCCGATGATTTAAAAGAACTAAACGCACTTGCCAAAGAAAAAAATCTTCACCTTTTCGAAGTCAAACAAAACCGCTACAGCCCTGCCATCAAAATTCTCAAAGAAGCCCTACAACAAGGCCGCCTTGGCCGCATTCTCCTCGGCAATGCCACGGTCCGCTGGAATCGTACTGAAGAGTATTACAATCAGGCCGACTGGTTCGGCACTTTAAAAATGGATGGCGGAGTTATTCTCAATCAGGCCATTCATCACATTGATCTGCTTTGTTTTATGATGGGAACGCCGAAATCCGTTATGGGCATCGCCGAAGTTTTGAATCATGATATAGAAGCCCCCGACACGGCGCTTGCCATTGTGCGATTTGAAGGAGGCAGCCTTGGAAATCTCGAATTAACCACCTGCGCCGCTCCTACAAACATCGAAGGTTCCATCACGATCATGGGCGACAAAGGCACTATAAAAGTCGGCGGCAAATCTTTGGACAATTTCGACATCTGGCAGGTTGAAAATTATGAAAAACCGCAAATCCCGGATGCCCAATTTTCCAATCACGCACTTCTCTACAAAGACATTATCTCTCTTTTCGCCGGTGAAAATATTGGCAACTTGATTAACGCGGAAGAAGCCCTAAAATCATTACAACTCGCTCAGGCGATTTTTGATTCCGCAAAAGAACATCGCGAAATAAATATCAATCCGGCATAAAACCATCTTATCATGCAAAACGATCATTCCCAAATTCACAACGTCGATTTTGCAAAAGCCGAAGCCACACCTCCGCAAATCGGCCATTTTTGTCTGATCGGCGATGAACAAGGCGGAAAAAA
The DNA here is from genome assembly GCA_016206505.1 of Candidatus Peregrinibacteria bacterium. GTDB lineage: Bacteria > Patescibacteriota > Gracilibacteria > UBA1369 > LOWO2-01-FULL-3 > JACQRJ01. The sequence goes on from JACQRJ010000024.1 coordinate 3,463, forward strand.
CGCCATCGGCAAAAACGCCAAAATCCGCTCACACAGCATCATCTACGGCGGCAACAAAATCGGTGACAATTTTCAGACCGGACATCACGTCATGATCCGCGAAAACAATATCATCGGCAATGATGTGAGTGTGGGCAGTTACTCCAATATCGAACATCACGTCACCATCGAAGATGGCGTAAGAATCCACTCCGGCTGCTTTATTCCCGAATATTGTCATTTAAAAAAAGACTGCTGGATCGGCCCGAAAGTTTGCTTTACAAATGCCAGATATCCGCGCTCAAAACGCGTCAAAGACGAATTAAAAGGTGCAATAGTCGGCGAAAATGCCAAAATCGGCGCCAATACAACAATTCTCCCCGGAATCAAAATCGGCAAAAATGTTCTCATCGGAGCCGGTTCTGTAATTACCAAAGATATTCCCGATGACTCTGTCGCTTGTGGCAACCCGGCCAAAGTGGTAAAAAAAACCAGTGAATTATTTTATGAAGACGGTGAAAGTGTTTATTGAAATTTTTAGATTTTTATCTTCCGCCCTTACCATCTACATACGCAGACCACTTATCCTAACTTCTAATCCTCCCCATGATCCCCTTCGTCGATCTGAAAACCCAATACCAAAGCCTCAAGCCCGAAATAGATGCAGCTATTCAAAAAGTCATTGATGATTGCGCTTTTGTCCATGGTAAATATTGTGAGGAATTTGAAAATAATTTTGCCCGAGCTTGCGAAAAAGCGATCTGCATCGGCACCAGCAACGGCACCACAGCTCTCGAACTTGCTTTGCGCGCCTACAGCATAGGTCCTGGCGACGAAGTTATCGTCCCCTCTCACACTTTTATTGCCACCGCCGAAGTCGTTTCCATCCTCGGCGCCACTCCTGTTTTCGCCGAAATAGACGAATCGACTTACACGATCGACCCAAAAGACATCGAAAAACGCATTACGCCAAAAACCAAAGCCATTATCCCCGTCCATCTCTACGGCCAGGCCGCCGATATGGACAGCATTCTGGAAATTGCTCAAAAACACAATCTGAAAGTAATCGAAGACTGCGCCCAGGCTCATCTTGCAAAATACAAAGGCAAAACGGTTCCTGTAGGCGAAATCGGTTGTTTCAGTTTCTTCCCCGGTAAAAACCTTGGCGCATACGGCGATGCCGGCGCAGTTGTCACCGACAATCCCGAACTCGCCAAGAAAATCTCGCAATTCCTGAATCACGGCCGCGAAAAAGGTGAAAAATACAAACATACCTCCATAGGAAACAACTACCGCATGGACGGCCTGCAGGGAGCAATTCTCAATGTAAAACTCAAATATCTGCAAAAATGGACCGATCATAGACGAGCCGCAGCCCAAAAATACCGCGATGGCCTTTCGGCGCCAACGTCGACAAATACTGCTCTGCCACAAGGCGGATCCGTCCCTTCATCAGCGGCAGCACCCACTTTTGCGGCAAACTCGGAAGCCAACCCCCTTCTCCTGCCCTTCGAAGCTGACTACGCTTATCACGTCTATCATCTCTTTGTCCTCCGTTCTCCCCGCCGCGACGAAATCATCAAAAAACTCCGCGAAAATCAGATCGAATGCGGCATCCATTACCCAATCCCTCTACATCTCCAGCCAGCGTACGCAAATCTCGGCTACAAAGAAGGAGACTTTCCCGTCACCGAAAAAATCGTCAAAGAAATCTTCAGCCTGCCGATCTGCGGGGAGGTCACCGATGAGTCAATAGAAAAAGTCATATCCGCCATCTCCATTTAGGCAAAAATATTTATTCCCTCGACTCTCGATTTCAACATTTCAAGCCGCATATTTGGGGAACTCATTATTTTATGATTTGCGTGAATTTATCCTGAATGCAATTTTTACCTATGCGCTTTTGTACTCGAGGAAAAAATTGTCAAATTGCGATCTAGCCGCTTGTATGTTGAGCCGCCAGCGATTTGGTTCGTCCAGTTCGTGGCGGATTACTCCGTGGTGGCAAAACTCGTGGTGAACTTCGCAGAGACCGACTAGCGATTCATGGCTTCTATTGAATGAAAATGGTATTTTGTGATGATAGTTTTCGATGGGTTTTACACAGTTTGGATAGGCGCATTTGTGATTTTGTTTGATGTCGATTTCGCGCTTTTTGTCGCGCGGGATGGTGTGGGAGGGAAATTTTGGCGGTTTGGTTGGAGTGGCTTTGGAAGCGGCGGGGAGGGGCGCGGCCGAGTGTTTTCTAATTTTGCACGGCCAATGTGTCGTGTTTACAGATGCTGTTTTTGAAATTTGATTTTCGGTAACTGGTGTGGTTGCCTGATTTTGAGAAACGTTCCCGGGAACGTCTTTAGATTTCGATTTTTGGCTTGCTGATTGGGTTTTGCCTGACTCTTTCAACTTTTTCAAAATCATCCTCAATGCTTCTTTATTTGATAAATTTTCGCCATATTCCTTTTTCAACTGATTGAAGATGATCTGCATTTCTTCGTCAAGTTCAATGCTCACTTTCGGTACAACCGCACAGCATTTTGCCTCAAATTGCGCTGCGTCTTCAGCATTTTCGCCACTCGCTTCTTGCTTCACCTCTTCATCATTCCCCATTTTGCCGCTTTTCCTCACCTCCTTCGCAAACTCAAAAAGTACCGGTTTTCGCATCCTCTGGACATGATCGGCGTAGAATTTTTCAGTTTCCGGCGTAGCCAATTTGGCCACCATCGCCACTTTGTAGATTCCTTTGCTTTCGATCTGTGCTCGAAGTAACGGTTTATCTTCAGTGTTTCTCAAAGTGCGCAGCGCCAATTGCACCGTTTCTTTTGAAAGTTTTGCGTATTTGAAGGCGTATTCATAGATTGTTGAGCAATTGTGTTTTTTGTAAATTTCCTGTTCATAAATTTCGAGAAGCAGCATCATCAAGCGGTTTTTCATCTTGTGAATGTCAAAAACGAGGGCGCGGAACTGGCGGTGGAGATCGGGCGAATTGTTCGCATTTGCGATCATTGCAGTGCCGATTTCATTTGCCGGTTTTGTCCTTTCTTTTTCAGCAATTTTTTCCATAGAATTTTTATTAGAAATTGCTACAAATCTAGCACAAATCCTTTAATCGAAACAGCTTAAACAAGCCGCAAAACATGATTATGACACATTTTCCCGGCCAAATTTATCACCCCGAAAATTACTCTCAAAACAGCCCTCAAATCGAGTTCGCTTTTTGTCCGAAAAGGGCGTCAAGTCGAAGTTGGCGCCGTTCTAAGATTCCGTTCCCGGGAATGCAATCTTAGAACCTGCGGTCATTTAAAAAAACAGACTCCAAAGCTTCATTCCTCGATCTCAATAAACCAAGGCATCCTTCATTCTGCAAACGCTCCATCACAAGCCGCGTATACGCCGGTGCGCCGGTAGCTCCCGGGGAATTGTAATTCAAAATATGCAATGAATTTTCACCAAAAACCTGCAAAGCTTCCGGAACAAATTTCCCTTCTTTATCGACCAATGTACTGCGCACGCCGGCCTTTCCCGGCCCGCTTAAAAATTCATTTTTCACCGCCGGCATAAATTGCTTAAGTCTCCCAACCATCATTTTATGCGAAATCGAACTGCGCCATTCGCTCCATGACAATTTCAAAAATTCCGGATTCAAAAGCAGCCTCATTTTATTTCCTCGCGGCATCTCAAAAATCTTTTTCATAAAATCCGCAAAACTGTCGCTAAAACCCTTATATTTATAAGGCCCGATTACCGGCACCGCATTTGGCCCGATGATGACCTCACCGTTACTGCAAACCACCCAATGCGGATCAAGAAAAGGAAAAGCGCTGTTTTTTGGGACGGAATAAATATTGCGCCCGGACAAATTGGCATGTTCCGGCTTGATAACCCAGTATTCCCCACGAAAATTCAGATCACTATAATCCAAAGCAACCTTCATCATGTGGGCAAATTTCAAAGCATTTCCCCCTGCGCAATTCACCAAAAAATCAGTCACAATTTTCCGCCCGTCTTTGGCAACAAGCAGTCCTCCGTCATCCAAAATTTCCTCCACCTCAAAATCGGTCACAAATCTTACGCCGTTTGCCTGTGCATCTGCTCGCAAAGCTCTTGTAAAAGCCCCAAAATCCACCGAAGTATCGGTCTTGCAATACAAAGCCGCCGGTGCTTTCACATTGGGCTCCAGCTCTGTCAATTGCTCATGCGATAAAAATTCCAGCTCACCATCCGACATGCCATTGTCCACTGCCCACTTTTGATATTTATGCAAAGTCGCTATTTGTTCATCATCCATAGCCACTTCCACAGTCCCGCATTCTTTCCAGGGAAGACCCCGAAAAGCGGCATATTTTTTCCACATATGATAAGACTGCTCTGCCGCTTTTGCTATGGCGGCCTTGGCTATCGGATTCAAATAAAAAGGCCGATGAATCACTCCGGTGTTTCTGCCGCTCATATGCATCGCCACGTCGGGCTCCTTTTCGAGTACTACGATATCTTTTCCCTCATAAAAAACCGAAAGCCAGTAGGCCAAAGTCGTCCCAAAAATTCCACCGCCCAAAATCACCAATGGGGACTCTGAAATTGATCGCAACCCGCCTAAGGCGGGTGGAGAATCAAACTTTTTCGACAACGCCATAGATGGTACTTTTTCAAAGTCCCCAAGTTTGCTTTGCATCAGCGTGGATTGTAAGGCATAATCCGCCACAACTACAACTCTTTTTAAAACAACAAATGCAATCACAATCCTCTTCAACAAACTTTGGCCCTTTTGAACTGCTCACATTATTTGTCGTCAACACGGGACTGGCTGGAGTTTTTTTGCTTACCCTGAATCATTTTGATTCGCTTTACAGCCTGCTTATCGGAGCATTCCTCACGGCCATTGTGATGAAATTTTTCAAATGCAAATTTACCCTAAAAGATGAACGCTTCGATATTTTTTTGCTGATAATATTGTTGATCGCCGCTTTTTTCCTGGCAAAACCGTATCTCTATGTCATGGGCGGACAGGATGAAGGCCTCTATGTAAACATGTCTACAACCTATGAAGCAACCGGTAGCACCTTCATTAAGGACTACTTTCGAGAGAGCCTGCCCGAAAACTACAAAATTATCTATGACGAAAACAATATCCTCAATAGAGTGGATATAAAAGCAGGAGAATTCGAAGGAAGTCATCTTCCAGGCATATACGTCAGAAACTTCGCCAATTCCGAGTATGTTTATCAATTTTATCCGACACATCCGGTATGGATGGCCATTTTTGCGAAAATTTTCGGCTCCGATAACAGAGTCTATTCTTTGGTATTCTTTGCACTGCTTTCTATTGTGACTTTTTTCCTTATTGCCTATGAATTTTCAAACCGAAAAAAACTGCCCGGATACCTTGTTGCTCTATTCTTGGCCATCAATCCACTTTTTATCTTTTTCGGTAAATTTCCCGTTTCCGAAATGGTTTCAGTCGCTTTTTCCAGCCTCGGTTTTTACTATCTCCTCAAATATTATAAAACCGCGCAAGAAGACTCCGAAAGCGCCAAAAATCCTCTCTACCTCCTCTTTTCATCATTGGCTTTCTTGAATCTCTTTTTAAACCACATTTCCGGATTCCTTTACATTCCTTTTTTCTATCTGCTGTTATTAATGACCGTAGTTTTCATTAACGAAAAAAATCTCAAAAAAAATCTGATTATCTATTACCTTTCGATTTTCACAGCATATCTTCTCTCTTTATGGTACGGCCTGCATTACTCCTGGCCATATTCCTATGACATCTACCGTCTGGAATTACAAAGATTTGCCATCATTGATTGGAAATTGCAACTGACGATTATGGTGACACTTATGACCGCACTCCCTTTTGTATTATCCCGTTTCAAATCAAAAATAGTAGAATTGAAAAATCGCTTTCAGCCACACGCCTTGTCCATAATGGTTTTATTGATAATTTTGATGATTCCGCGAAATCTTTACATCCTCTATCAGCAGGGAATAGCCGAAAATAATCTTTTCTATTATCTTATCACTTCCACCAGTTACATCACCATGCTCTATCTGACACCGTTTGGCGCTTTGTTGTTTTTGCTTGGCCTCAACAAGCTCAGAAAATCAAAAGATGCTGCCGGTTTTGCCCTGCTGGCTTTCCTTTTACTGGTTTGGGCTATGAAGGTACACTTTGGAGTACGCATAAATTATCAATTCTACGCTTCACGTTATCTTTTTAATGAAGTGGTCGTTTATTCGCTACTTTTAATCGGAATTTACGGAGGATATTTACTTGAAAAAACGAATTACAAAAAGTATTTGGCCGCCCTATTCATAGCCGGAATGTCACTTTATTCCGTCTACTATACAGCCTATCAATTGCAGGGCCAGGAAGCTGACGGTGCAAATCAGGCACTCTCGCAGGTAGCGGCACATGTCAACGAAAAAGATCTCCTTTTGCCTACCTCTCTCGGGCATGAAATTCTCACTCCATTGCGCTATTACTATAGTTTGCCTGTTTTCGCTTTCAATCGTTTATCTCTCGACGATGCAGCTTTTGTCGAATATCTGATGGATACTTACAACGATGTTTTCATCCTCGCTCCTGAACCGCTCTACAACACCAATTTGGAAATCATTGATATCATTGCTTACAAAGAGGGCATTTTTGAACATCCTGCTCATAAAATCCCCACAGAATTTTTCTATCACAACACACTCAATCTCTACCTCTACAGAATCAACCGTTACGACTATTTCACCAAGAACAAAATCATTCGTCCGAAAAATTATCCGCTTACCAATTTTTATAATGATTCTTATTGGACTGACGGCAATGGCTTAATCGGCGGATTAAATTTAAAAATGCATCCCGATAACACATATCTCATTCTGAAAACCGGTGGCCATAACCCCTTGAGAGGTGATCTTGAAAGTCTTGGTCTGCAAATTTTCATCAACGATATCGAATTGAAATTCAGTAAAAAAGAAGGAGAAGATTATTATTTTGAAGTGAATCCCAAGATCAAGGAATTAAAAGAAATCAATGAAATTCGGATCAAATCATCAACATTCAAACCCAAGGATTTCGGCATCAATGATGACGAAAGACCGCTGGGCATAGATGTTAACTACATAATGATCAAATAGCCTAAATGTACCGCGACAAAAAAATAGCCCTCGTCATCCCCGCCCACAATGAGGAAAAACTCATCAAGCCGACACTTGAAAGTGTGCCTGAAGTTATAGACACAATTTATGTCGTCGATGACAAAAGCACGGATAATCAAAATGAAGTAGTAAGAGAATGTGCAAAGAAAGATCACCGGATTCACCTGATCGTTCATGAGAAAAATTTGGGGCCCGGCGGCGCTATCATTAGCGGCTATTTGCGATCATCCGAAGACAATAATGACATCACTGTCGTGGTCGGCGGAGATCATCAGATGCCCTTACACGAAGTTTCTCATTTCTTGGATCCCCTTATCGACGAAAAGGCCGATTACACCAAAGGAAACCGCTTTCTTCTAAGTAAATTTGAAGACACCCTCCGAAAAATGCCAAAGATCAGGCTGATCGGTAACTGGATCATCACTGCGCTCACAAAAATCGCTTCCGGCTACTACAAAACCATGGATGTAGTCGACGGCTATACCGCAATCACCAAAAGAGCCATCGACATCATAAACTGGAAAAGAGCCTGGAAAGGCTACGGCTATCCGATGGATTTTTTGATCCGCTTAAACGCTTACGGCTTCAAAATCATCGACATCCCACGCACGGCAATCTACCTTCCCGGCGAAAAACAATCGCAAATCAAAGGCTTCAGCTACATGATGAAAGTTTCTCCAATGCTTATACGAGGCTTCTTTTGGCGGCTGAAATTCAAGTATCTTTATATCAATTTCCACCCGCTCGTTTTTTTCTACTATATTTCCTTCGTCCTTCTGCCGACAGGCCTGATTTACAGCACATATCTGGTTGTAGACAAATTGGCCTACGGCGGCATCGGAGTCACTTCTTCCAGAGCAATCTTCGCCGCACTGCTCATCATAACCGGACTGCTTTTTTTGCTTTTTGCAATGCTTTTTGATATGGAAGAAGGCAAATAAAATCCTCAAATAATCAAACATGGAAGCCCATAAGCCTTTGAAAATTTGTTCCCGCTGCGTTTACGACATAACAATTCCCGACATTGTCTTTGATGTAAACGGCATTTGCCAGTTTTGCAAAATGCACGATTTGATGGAGAAAAAATATCCCCACAACGCAGAAGGCGAAAAAAATCTGCAAAAACTGCTCGCAAAAATCAAAAAAACCGGCAAAAACAATCGCTACGATTGTGTCATCGGCGTAAGCGGAGGCACGGACAGTACCTACATGCTCCATTTGGCGGTCAAAGCCGGACTGCGTCCATTGGCCGTGCATTTCGACAACGGCTGGAATTCGGAAATAGCCGTGAGAAACATTCAAAATTCCACAAACAAACTCGGCATCGATCTGGAAACTGTCGTCGCCGATTGGGAAGAATTCAAAGATCTGCAGCTGGCTTTCCTCAAGGCTTCCGTTTCCGACGCGGAAATCCCCACCGATGTGGCAATTCATGCGGTTTTGCACGACATCGCCGCCAAGGAAAACGTAAAATACGTCTTTTTCGGCCATTCCTTCCGCAACGAAGGTATTGTCCCCGTGAGCTGGACCTACATGGAAGGCAAATATTTAAACAGCGTCCACAAGAAATTCGGGCGCAAAAAAATCACAAGTTTTCCAAATATCACTTTAGGCAGTCTCTTCTATTATCGCTTTATCAAGGGCATAAAATCGATTCCCTTCATGAATTATTTTGAGTACGACAAATTGAAAGTCAAAGACCTTTTGGAAAAAGAACTAGGCTGGCGCTATTACGGCGGTCATCATCACGAATCGCTTTATACCAAATTTTTCCAGTCCTACTATTTGCCGAAAAAATTCAATATCGACAAAAGAAAGCTCGAATACGCCGCTTTTATCCGCAGCGGAATCATGACTAGAGAAGAAGCGTTGAAAGAAATCGCAGCCGAAGAATACCCCTACGACAAAGACCTGATCGGCTACGTGATCGAAAAATTGGGAATTACCAAAGAAGAATTTGATCAAATCATGAACGCAAAACGCAAAAGTTTTCATGATTATCCGACATATTATCCGATGCTCAAACTTTTAAAACCTTTCCTTTTTCTCGGCTTTAAACTAGGCTTTGTACCGGAAATCATTTACTACAAGTATTTCTACAAAGCATGATAGTTATCGTTGATTTTGGCATGGGCAACCTGCGCTCTATTTTGAAAAAATTTGAAATGATCAAAGTCGGCGCGGTCATTTCTTCAAAGCCGGAAGATATTTTGAATGCTGAAAAACTCGTTCTTCCCGGAGTTGGCAATTTCGGCCAGGGTATGAAAAACATCCGGCAATACGGCTTATTACCGGTTCTTGAGCGGGCCATTTTGATCAAGAAAATCCCGATTCTCGGCGTCTGCCTTGGTATGCAGCTTTTTGCACAGTTTAGTGAAGAGGGAGATTGTGCCGGTTTGGGCTTTATCAAAGGAAAAATTACCCATTTTAATTTTGAAAATTTACCGCAAACGCAAAATCTTCGTATCCCTCATGTCGGTTGGAATAATATAAAAATCAAAAAAGAAACCGATTTACTCAAAAACATCCCTGAAAATACGCGCTTTTATTTCACTCATTCTTACCATTACACCAATGTCGCCGAAGAAAATATTATTGCCACCACCGATTACGGCTACGATTTTCCGTCAATCATCCGGCAGGAAAATATTTATGGCACACAATTTCACCCTGAAAAAAGCCATCTGCTCGGATTGGAAATCTACAAAAATTTTATCAACCACTGTTAAATATGCTCCTTCCGCGCGTTATTCCATGTTTGCTTTTGAAAGGTCTTGGTCTGGTCAAAGGAGTGCAATTCAAAGATCATCGTTATATCGGTGATCCGATGAATGCCGTTCAGATATTCAATACGATGGAGGCCGACGAAATGCTCTTTCTGGACATTTTGGCAACAGCCGAAAACCGCATCCCCGATCTTGATTTAATTCAAAAAATCGCTGACCAAAGCCTAATGCCCTTCGGTGTCGGCGGAGGAATCCAAAATACAACACATATACGCGATATCTTAAGAGCCGGAGCTGAAAAAGTCTGTCTCAACACCTACGCCTTAAAAAATCCGGATTTAATAACTGAAGCCGCAAATATTTTTGGCCGCCAAAGTTTAGTCGTTTCCATCGATATCAAAAAACACAAAAAAGGCCATTATGAAGTCTATACAAACTGCGGCAGCAAGCTGTTTTCCGAAGATCTGCAAGGCGTTTGTGTATTGATGCAGGAAAAAGGTGCCGGCGAAATCTTGCTAAACTCCATCGATAGAGACGGCACAATGTCCGGCTACGCCTTGGAAATCATTAGCGAAATGTCAAAGTATATTAATGTCCCGCTGATAATTTGCGGCGGCGCCGGCACAATCCGGGATCTCAAAGATGGCATCCATATAGGCCATGCCAGTGCGGTCGCCGCCGGAAGCATGTTTGTCTTCCATGGCCCGAGACGCGCGGTCTTGATCAGCTATCCAGATGCAAAGGAACTGGCGGAAATTAGAGGAGAGTAGTACTTTATTGAAAACATTTTTCTTAAAACAGCACGCCCAATGATTCACAATAAATCCGTTCTTGCACTCATCCTGGCTCGCGGAGGCAGCAAGCGCCTTCCGGGAAAAAATATCAAAAATATAGGCGGCAAGCCCATGATCGCCTGGTCTATCGAGGCAGCAAAAAATTCCAAATATCTCGACCGCACAATTGTTTCGACTGATTCGCAGGAAATCGCTGAAGTAAGCAAAAAATACGGCGCAGATATTCCTTTTGAAAGACCGGCCGAGCTTGCCACCGATACTGCCGGATCAATCGACGTTGTGCTCCACGCAATCAATTGGCTCAAGGAAAATGAAAAAAAAGAATATGACTATATTCTCTTGCTGCAGGCCACTTCCCCTTTACGAACTTCCCAACATATTGATGAAGCGATCGAACATATTGAAAATAAAAAAGAAATGGATGCTGTAGTCTCTTTTTATCCATGGGACAAAAAGCCCGAGTGGGTTTATTGCAAAAATCAAAACGGCTTTCTTGAGGCTTGCCTGGAGACAAAAGAAGAGTTCAAAACAGTTTCGCCGATGCTCATGCCAAACGGAGCAGTCTACATCATAAAAACCGAATCTTTTTTGAAAGAGAAAACTTTTTATGCCAAAAAGCTGGATGCCTATCTGATGGACAGAGAAGACAGTGCCGATGTTGATGAGCAATATGATTTTGATCTGGCCGAATTTTTCCTGAAAAAAAGAGACGCACAAAAAGCCTCCGTCTTTATCAACAATATTGAAATCAATGAAGGCAAAAAAGTTTTCATCATTGCCGAAGCCGGAGTAAATCACAACGGAGAACTGGAGAAAGCCCTGGCCCTTGTAGATCTGGCGGCGGATATCGGCGCCGATGCCGTAAAATTTCAAACTTTCAAAGCGCATCAGGTTGTTACTGCACAGGGTGAAATGGCACAGTATCAGAAAAAGAATCTCGGCTTTGAAAAAAGCCAGCTTGAAATGCTTCAGGACATTGAGTTGCCGGAAAATTTTTATCCACCGCTGATTAATCGCTGCAAGGAAAAAGGCATTCTTTTTCTGTCAACTCCTCACGGCGGCATCGAAAGCGTCAAATTTTTGGAAAGCATTGATTTGCAAGCTTACAAAATCGGCTCCGGCGATATCACCAATTATCTCCTGCTGGATGCCGTTGCGCAGACCAAAAAACCGATAATTTTGGCTACGGGAATGTCAACTCTCGAAGAGGTCAAAAGTGCTGTGGAATTTATCAGATGGAAAGGTAACGACAAAATTATCCTTTTACACTGCACCTCAAACTATCCCTGTCCCTCAAAAGATGTAAACATGGCCGCCATGAAAACTCTCATGACCGGGCTGAACTTGCCCGTAGGTTATTCGGACCACACACAAGGAAACGAAGCGGCTATTATGGCTACCGCACTTGGTCAGGCGCTTTATGAATTTCATTTCACTTTGGATAAAAACTTGCCCGGCCCTGATCATGTGGCTTCGACTAGCCCTGAAGAAGCCCGCGAAAGAGTAAAGGCGATAAGACTTGCCTCTTTAATGATGGGAAGTTCGATCAAAGAGCCGACAATTGATGAAAAACAATTTACTCTGCCTATTGCACGCCGCAGTCTTGTGGCATCAAAGGATTTAAAAGTCGGCCAGGTTATAACAGTGCTGGATCTGGAAGCCAAGCGTCCCGCCAACGGGCTATCAGCACAATATTTTGAACAGCTTATTGGTAAAAAGTTATTAAAGGATTTAAAAAAAGATCAACAATTCTCGCTTACGGATGTCGGTTAAAAATTTATGAAAAAGAAAAAAATCGCCTATGTCACCTGCACTCGAACGGATTATGGCCTGATGCTTCCCGTGCTTCAGGCTGTGCAAAATAGTCCGGAATTGGAACTGAAACTTTATTATTCCGGCCTCCATTTGATGAAAAAATTCGGCAATACTCAAGCCATGGTGAAGAAAGATTTTCCTGCGGCAAAACTTGTAAAAGGAACTTTTAAATCCGACAATCGCTTTGGAGTTACGGAATTTATTGGGACATTTATCAAAAATCTTGCGGCAAGTTTTGCCGCAGATCGTCCGGATTTTGTATTGAATATAGGAGATAGACCCGAAGTGCTTGCGATAGCAACTGTTTGTGTATATTTGGGCATCCCCAGTGGCCACTTGCATGGCGGAGACAAAAGCTCAACAGTAGATGAAATCGCCAGACACGCCATTACAAAATTATCACACCTTCACTTCCCGGCCACAAAAGACGCTGCAACCAGAATAAAAAAAATGGGCGAAGAGCCATGGCGTATTCATGTATGCGGCGCCCCCGCTCTTGACTACATCATGCAGGAAAAATTACTGACCCGAAAAGAGCTCTGCGCAGATCTCCATCTTGATCCAAAATCGCAATTCATTTTGATACTGCAGCATCCTGCCAGCGAAAATTATTCGCAATCCGGCGAGCAAATGCGACAAACTATTGCAGCCGCTAAAACATTCAAGCTTCCCATAGTCATAATTTATCCAAATGGCGACCCCGGAAGCCGGGCAATGATCAATATCATACAAAAAGAAAAAGACAATTCCCTATTTCGCATTTTCACTAATCTTGAATACAAAAAATTTCTCACTCTGGAAAAAGAAGCGGCCGTTTGGCTTAGCAATAGCAGTGCGGCCATGATCGAATCTTCTTCATTCAAAACTCCCGTTGTAAATATCGGAAATCGGCAAGATGGCAGACTCCACGGTAACAACGTAATTCACGCAGCCTGTAAAAAGGATGAAATCATGAAGGCCATCGAAAAATCATTATTTGATAAGACATATTTAAAAAGTTTGAAAACAATCAAAAACCCCTGGGGGCAGGGCAAGGCCGGTAAGCGCATAGCTCAAATACTTGCTGAAATTGAATTAAATCAGGAATTGCTATATAAAAAGATTACTTTTTGATCGCATATAAGCTTGCATAAGCTATGAAAGACATATTTATCTTTGGAGCCGGCGGACACGGCAAGGTTATTTTGGACATCCTTATGGAATGCGATTTGAAAATCCAGGGCTTTATTGACGAAAATCCGGAAAAGGTGGGACAAACCGTAAGCGGATATCCCATACTTGGAGGCTGGGAAGTTCTCGAAAAGAGCAAAAATGCCGCCTTGTCTTTGGGGATTGGTAATAATATAATGCGCGAGAAAACTTTTGCAAAAGCGCAAAGCCTGGGATGCGATATACTATCGGCTATTCACCCCAGGGCTACGATTTCAAGAGACACCAAAATAGGTGAAGGAAGTGTAATTATGGCAAATGCTGTTATTAACCCCGGAGTAATCATGGAAGAAGGAGTAGTCGTAAATACGGGAGCCACGGTAGACCATGACTGTTTTTTAAAAAGATTTTGCCACGTTCACCCTGGAGGCAATCTTGCCGGAAGAGTAATTCTTGGTGAATTTTCTTATGTCGGTACTGGAACAGCAATCATTCAGACATTGACTATAGGTAAAAACGTCATTATCGGCGCTGGCGCCGCCGTCGTCAAAGACTTGCCGGACAATGTTACAGCCGTTGGCGTACCTGCAAAAATCATTAAACATCACACAGTATGAAAAATATTACACTTAGTGACATTACCATTGGAGAAAATACGATTATTAAAGAAGCCATGAGGGTGATTGATCTACTCGGGCTGCGGCTTGTTTATATTGTTGATAAAGAAAACAAACTGCTCGGAGTGGTAAGTGATAGCGAGATCAGGAAAGCCATCATCAAAGGTGTTGATATAAAAGAAAAAGTTACCGGCATATTAAATCCTGCTCCGCTTGTTTTGAAATCCGAAGATCTAAAAAACCCTTATCAAAGAAGCAGGATGGTGCGTGAATTGAGGAAAAAAATGCCTGGGAGCGAATACATCCTTGTGGTCGATAAAGATAATCATCCGACGGAATTGATCCCGCTAAAAAATCTTGATATTAAGCTGCTAAATGGAAAGCATAAAAATGGCGGCAACAATAAACATATCCTCGTTGTCGGAGGTGCCGGTTATCTTGGCAGTGTTTTGACCGAAAAGCTTGTTGAAAGAGGCTACCGCGTAAGGATTTTGGATTTGCTGATGTACGGCGAAGAAAGTTTGAAAAACATTTCAAAGAATAAAAACGTGGAAGTCGTGAAAGATGATATGCGAAACATCTCCACCCTGGTAAAAGCGCTTGCGGATATTGATGCAGTTGTAAATCTTGCGGCCCTGGTCGGAGATCCCATGTGCAAGGATAAGCCTGAAATGGCTATTGAAACGAACTATTTGGCAAACAAAGCTCTTGCCGACGCCGCAAAATATCATCAGATCAACAGATTCCTTTATGCATCAACATGCAGCGTTTATGGAGAATCCGATGACGATAAGGAGCTGGACGAAAATGCCTCTCTCAATCCGGTTTCTCTTTACGCAAGGTCCAAAATCCAATCTGAGGAAGCGCTTTTGGATCTTCAAGATGAAAATTTTGCACCGACAATCTTGAGAATGAGCACTTTATATGGGCATTCACACAGGATGCGCTTCGATTTAGTGGTCAATACTATGACAAAAAACGCCGCGATCGATAAAAAAATCACCGTATTTGGCGGTGGTAAGCACTGGCGTCCACTGCTTCACGTAGAGGATGCGGCAGATGCTTATGTCAAATGTCTGGAGGCGCCATTATCAAAAGTGAAAGGCGAGATATTCAACGTGGGCTCCAATCTGCAAAATTTTAGAATAATCGATATTGCCAATGCCGTTCATAAAATCATCCCCGATGCAGAGCTCTCTATCGAAGGTGAAAATAACGATCCACGCAATTATGTTGTTTCATTTTCCAAGATAGAAAAAACGCTTGAATTCAAGGCCGTTCATTCGCTGGAATCATCAATTACCCGTATGCACAGGGCTATTACACAGGGTGAAATCAAAGACACCAATGATCCATGTTATTATAATGTAAAATACAATTTTCATGCAAAAAGCGAAGAATAAAGCCAAAAAACAACTCCCTGCCATTCTTGGAGGCCCTCCCGCATTTGAAAAAATCATACCGATTACCTGTCCGACAATTCCTTCAACCGCAGACCTTTTCAAAGAGTACAAAAAGATTTTCAAAAGCGGCATGTTGACCAATGCCAGTTACGTGGAGGCCTTTGAGGAGGCAGTCCAAAAATATACGGGTGCAAAATATGCAATTGCTACAAACAGTTGTACGAATGGCATGATGCTCACCATCAAGGCGCTTGGTTTAAAAGGCGAAGTTATTTTGCCAAGCTTTACTTTCCACGCTACTGCCCATGCGGCTGCCTGGAACGGCCTTAAGCTGGTCTTTGTAGATTGTGATCCGAAAACTTATAACATTGATCCCAAAAAAGTTGAGGCGGCAATCACTCCTCAAACCTGCGCAATCATGGCAGTATATATTTTTGGTAATCCGCCCGATATTGAAAGCCTGGAAAAAGTCGCCAAAAAACACAAATTGAAATTGATTCTTGATGCCGCGCACGGCTTTGGAACAAAATATCAGGGGAAATCGGCGGGAGGCTTTGGCGACGCTGAATCCTTCAGTCTCAGTCCCACAAAATTGCTGACTTCCGGTGAAGGAGGTCTTGTGACAACAAATGATCCCGACCTGGCTCGCAAATTAAAAACCGGAAGAAACTATGGTGATCCCGGCACTTATGACAGCGAATTTTCCGGATTTAATGCCCGCATGAGTGAATTGCATGCCGCCCTGGGTCTCACGAGTTTAAAAGTTCTCACAAAGAATGTGCAAAGAAGAAATCAGATGGTGACACTTTACAAAAAATTGCTTTCGCAAATCCCCGGCATCGACTTTCAGCAAATCGAAAAAGGAAATATCAGCAGCTACAAAGATTTCTCTATTCTTATTGATGCAAAGGCATTCGGCCTTTCCCGCGACCAGGCATATCAGGCCCTAAATAAAGAAAACATCATGGTAAAGAAATATTTTTACCCTGCGGTTCACAATCAGATTGCCTTTAGGGGCTACCCAAAAAGAGATACCGGACTCAAAAATACTAATTTCATAGCTGAAAATTCTTTGAGCCTTCCTTTATTTTCCCATATTACTGAAGCACAAATCAGGAAGATTGTAAAAACAGTGGAAGTCCTGCATGTAAATGCCAATGCCATAAAAAAAAATCTCAAATAGGTCATTTCTGACAGCACAAAATCAATTCACTGCCCAGATTATTCCGGCGCAACCAATCAAGATGTTGATCAAGAACAGCCTCATTTTTTAGAAAGTCATTTATTATCTCAGCTTCTGCTCTGGCAGCCATGGAGGAACTACATTCCGCTCCATACTTATACCAACGATCTTTTGTTTTCATGCCAACGCATTCATGATGTTCCGCAATTATTTTAAATCCGCATTTCGCCAGGATCGGTTCAAGCACTTTTCTGGAAAATATGGAAATATGCTCGCCTGGAGTAATCGCCCAAAAATCAAGCGCGTGACAATAAGGATTATCAAAATCCGGCGTAGAAAAGACATAAATCCCCCCTTCCTTCAGAGACTTATAGATTTTGTTGAAATAATCCTCAAGTTTTTCAAGTGGCAAATGCTCTATCACTTCCCAATTAGTCACCAGATCAAGCTCCACATTTCCAAAGGATTCATTGAGAAAATCCGACTGTTTCATGTCTATCCGAAAAGGAGCCAAACCATTCTCAATCAATGGAGAAATGCGATAATCCCAAAGCATTATCTGAAAATCCGGAAAATTTTGCCTCAAAAAAACCACAAACTCCCCATCCCCTCCGCCAAGATCAAGGACTTTGGCATTGGAACTAAGCTTTTTAATATATGGCAAAGCTGCGACATAATTGTAAAAATGACTGGTATTTAAATGGTTCAAATTTTCATAATGAACCCTTAGAGTTTCGTCAGTCCATTCGGAAGCATCATAAGAATATCTATCATAATAACGCCAAAGTTCCTTTTCCGGCATCCGCGGATTAACAAAAACAAGCCCGCATTCATGACACAAAAAATAATATTCGGAAAAACGCGTCAAAAATCCTGTTAAAGGCTGGGAAACATCGGCATATACCGGACTGGTTGCTTTTGGGGGTTCTGAAAAAGTACCAGATACAAGGCGGCAGGAAAAGTCCGACCGCAGTGTACTGGCTTGTACAAGAGGATCGGACTTTTCCGACAACGCGGTAGATGGTACTTTTTCAGAACCCTCTTTTGCACCGCAGAGAGGACAGGCTTCAAGATATTCCAGCCGGACATCTTCGCCATAGGCCAAAATAAATTCCGTCCCTTCCTTGCCACTGAAAAAATCCAAAATATCCTCGACGCTTTTCAGATGCAGATCTGCAATTTTTTCCACCAAAGCCCTGAAAATTTTCACTCTTCGCAGCCTTGCTAAATTTAGCTGTGAATTGTACTTACGCTGTAATACAGAATGAACGTAATATGTCTTGGAACCATCGCCAAAAACACCGGCCTTTGAAACAAGGCTGACCGCCGTACCCGGCACCGCACCTTTGGCTTCAATCCTCACATTTCTTGCTGCAGCTTCTTCAATCATCGTTCTTAGCAAAGGCAAATCCAAAAGTGGATTTATCAAGGGAGTGATTACCATTATCTGTTCAGGGTCTTCTGCGTTGGCAATAAGCTTTTCATCATCATCCGCCCCCATTTGCTGAAATCCCAATGAATAATCGGAGAAAAAATGCTCCAGCCTCTTTTGTATAAACTGAAATAAAAATTGATCAAACTGCTCCGCCTCAAGGTGCTGACTGCTTCTGCAATAAATTTTCAATCGCTTCAACATAGAATGGTCAAATACTACTTTGGTAAGAAAATTTGTCCAGCTCATTTTTCAGCATATATAAGCGAACGTCGGCTTGCTTCGCGGTGAACATTTCTTTAGAATTAGCCCGCTTAAACCAGAAATATTTATGGCGAAACAGACAAAAGTCATGGTTACCGGTGCGGGCGGTTTTATAGGAGCGGAAATCTGTGATTTATTACTCAAAAAAGGGCTTAGGGTTTATGGCACGTATCATACTGATGCCAAAAGACTGAATCGGTTCAAAAAAAACAAGAATTTCAAAGCCTCATCGCTGGATATCACTCATGCTGATTTGCTCAATCGTTTGATCAAAAAAATAAAACCACAAGCGGTATTTCATACCGCCGCCGCTCTCCCTGGCAAAGAAATTGATGCGCAACTACTTTTCGGCAGCAACGTTCTTGGCACTTTAAACCTGCTTGAAGCCTGCCGCCTCAACAATGTCAAAAAATTCATTCATAGCTCTTCCATGAGCATTTATGGCACAAACCCTAAATATCTCCCCGTTGACGAAAAACATCCGGCAAACCCCTACGATTTTTACAGCCTCAGCAAAAAAGCAGCCGAAGATTTATGTGGATTTTACGCACAAAATTATAATTTGAATATTGTAATTTTGAGATATTCGGGCGTTTTCGGCCCAAGTCGCACTTCCGGCGCCGTCGGCCAATTCATTCTCAATTCCCTTAAAGACAAGCCCCTAAACATAAATAACAATATCAGTTGGGACATAGTCGATGTTACGGATATTGCCAAAGCCAACTTCCTTGCTTATCAAAAAGCGGAAAAATTAAAGTATTCGGTAATAAATATCGGCCGGGGCCTGGATATCAATATTCTGGATCTGGCCAAAAAAATTCTCACACTGAGCAAATCAAAGTCGCAAATAAAGATCGGCCCCTCTTTCAATAAAAAGCCCTATCGCTTCTATTTTGATATTAAAAAAGCGGCAAAAATGTTAAATTTCAAACCCGGCAGCCTTGATAGCAGCCTTAAGAAATACATCGATACTCTTAAAACATGATCGTTACAATCCACCAACCGGAATATCTGCCTTATCTCGGCTTCTTTGACCGGATTATAGAGTCTGATGTTTTTGTAATACTGGATCATGTTCAATTCCAGAAAAGCGGTTTTATACATCGCAACAAAATCAAAACCCACAACGGCTGGCGCTGGCTGACAGTAACAGTGGATTCTAAAATGAAAAACATGCCGATCAACACTGTAAAAATCAAAAATGAATCCGGCTGGAGCAGTGAGCATTATAAATTGCTAAAAATTTATTACCAAAAAGCGCCTTTTTTTGAACAATATGAGCAACTGCTACAGGATATTTATAATCGTGAATGGGAATACATAGTTGATTTGGACATATATTTACTTGAGCGCCTTTTGGCAGTGCTTGGAATCAAAACGAAACTTTACAGATCATCAGAATTAGACCTGGCAAAAGAATCGGAAGACTGGAATATTGATATTTGTAAGAAATTAAACGGAAATACATATTTATCCGGGCCCGGTGGCAAATTATATATGGATATGGAAAAATACAAAAAGGCAGATATAAAAACCACGTTCAGAGATTTTATCCACCCTGAATACAATCAATTATATA
This sequence comes from Candidatus Peregrinibacteria bacterium, assembly GCA_016206505.1. GTDB lineage: Bacteria > Patescibacteriota > Gracilibacteria > UBA1369 > LOWO2-01-FULL-3 > JACQRJ01. The sequence goes on from JACQRJ010000024.1 coordinate 23,550, forward strand.
TGAATGAATCAGGATTTGTGCCCTACATGTCTATTCTCGACTTATTATTGAATCACGGAGAAGGGAGCCTTAAAATAATTCAAAAATCATGCGCAAAATAGCAGTTATCACTGGCATCAGGGCGGACTATGGAATCATCTATCCGGTCATCAAAGAGATACAAAAACACAGGGACCTGAAACTTGAATTGATTGTGGCAGGTACGCATTTGTCTCATGAATTCGGCTATACAATCAAAGAAATTGAAAACGACAAATTCAAAGTTGCAGCAAAAGTTGACATGCTTTTGAGCGATAACACTGGCGCAAGAATGGGAAAATCAATAGGTGTCGGCATTTTGGGATTTACGCAGACTTTTGAAATTTTGAAACCGGATATTACTTTACTCATAGGGGATCGGGAAGAAATGCTGGCCGCCGCAGTAGCCTCTCTATGCATGGATATTCCGGTTGCACACATCCACGGTGGCGAAATTGGAACCGGAGGACACATTGATGAATCCGTACGGCACGCCATTACCAAATTTGCACATATTCATTTTGCTGTTACAAAGAAAAGCGCAGAAAGAATAAACAGGCTTGGTGAAGAAAACTGGAGAGTGCACTTTGTGGGAGCGCCATTTATGGATAATATCAAGCAAAAAAGATTTACCGGATCAAACGAACTTAAAAAAAAAATCGACCTAGATCTTTCAGAACCCCTGATTGTTGTAATTCAGCACCCATTAACGCTGGAGTCAAAGAATTCAAAAACCCACATGCAGATAACAATGGAAGCCGTTGCACATTTCAGATTACCGACAATAGTGATTTATCCGAATGCCGATGCCGGCAGTCAGGATATTATTCAGGTAATTAAACAATATGAAAGATACCCATACATTAAAGTTTTTAAAAATTTTACACCCCGGGATTATCTGGGAATACTCAAAATCGCCGGCGTTGTTGTGGGCAATTCAAGTTCAGGCATAATCGAAACTCCGGCTTTCGGATTGCCCGCCGTCAACATTGGAATACGCCAGCTTGGAAGAGAAATGTCTGAAAATATAATAAATGTAGGGTATGACAAAAAAGAGATTGAAAACGCTATAAGGCAATCGCTTTTCAACGAAGCCTTCAGAGTAAAGGCAAAAAATTGCCAAAATTTTTACGGTACCGGCGGTTCATCACAAAAAATAGTTAAAATTCTTGCCGACATAATCCTTGATAGCAAGCTATTACATAAAAAAATGACTTTTTAAAATCATGGGGAAAAATCAACTTATACCATTAACAAGGCCTACACTGCCAAAAATTGAAAGCCTGACGGACAAAATTGCAGAAATTCTTAAGAGCGGCATGATAACAGACAGTAAATACGTCCGCCTTTTTGAAGAAGAGTGTGCGAAATATCTTGGCGTAAAATACGCAGTAGCAGTCAGTTGTGGTACAGATGCACTAATGATGGTACTGAAATGTCTCGACATAAAAGGTGAAGTTATTTTGCCCAGTTTCACTTATTCTTCAGGAGGACATGCTCTTTTATTGTCGCGTATCAAGCCTGTTTTTGTGGATATTGAGGAAGAAACATTCAATCTCGATCCAAAAAAGATTGAAGCGAAAATTACAGGTAATACTGCAGCAATTATGCCTACTCATGTCTTTGGCAATCCATGCGACATAGACAGAATTGAGGCTATTGGCCGTAAAAATAACCTCAAAATTATTTATGATGGAGCACACGCATTCGGTTCGTTATACAAAAATAAATCTGTAGCGAAATTCGGTGATGCAACGATCTACAGCTTCACGCCAACGAAAGTCCTTACAAGCGGAGAGGGCGGACTCGTCGTCACCGATGATAGAGAACTTGATCGAAAACTTCGATTGGCAAAGTTAAACGGAGACAGTTTTAACCGTGATGAAGAATTTCTGGGATTCACGGCCCGTATGAGCGAATTACAGGCTATCCTTGGACTTGAGTCTTTAAAATTGCTTGATAAATCGCTACAAAAAAGATTCAAAATCATTGATTACTTTAAAAAAGTCATCAATTCTCTTGATGGCATCAGCTACCAAAAAATCGCACCGTCCTCAAAATCTGTCTACAAAGATTTTGCTATCATCATTGACGATAAAAAGACCGGATTTACCAGAAATGAGCTGCTTGCCGAATTCAAAAAAAACAATATCCAGTCCAAAGTCTACTTTGATCCTCCATTGCACAAAAAAAACGTATACGCAGCTTACAAATCACTGATACTGCCCAACACCGACTATGTCTCAAGCCACATTCTGAGCCTACCGCTCTATTCGCACATGCCTCTATCTGAAGTGAAACGAGTTATCAAAGTTATTGTCAGATTATTCAATAAAAACAAGAAAATATGAAAGTTATCGTAATTGCTCCTCATGCCGACGATGAAACTTTAGGCTGTGGTGGAACTCTGCTCAAACATCGGGAACAAGGCGATGAAATTTATTGGGTCATCATCACCACTCCCACTAAAGAATTCGGATATTCAAAAGAGCAATTGGAAAAAAGAGGAGAAGAAATAAAGGCGGTATCGCAAGCTTATGGATTCAGTGAAGTTGTTGAATTTAACTTACCTGTAACCAAAATAGATTTGCTCTACACCAGAGATCTGGTCTTAAAAATCAGAGAAGCTTTTGAAAAAATAAAACCGGAAATCGTCTACATTCCATTTTCACATGATGCTCACTCCGACCACAGAAAAACTTTCAGTGCCGCTCTCAATTGCATCAAGACTTTCAGATTCCCTTACATTAAGAAAATCTTCATGATGGAGATAATCAGCGAGACCGAATTTGCCGCACCAAATGATGCTGCTTTCGCGCCAAATTACTTTGTGGATATCACAAATTACATTGACAAAAAAACAGCGATCATGAAACTATACGAAAGCGAAGTTGATAAGAGACCTGCGCCTCGCAGCCTTGAAAATATTGAGGCCTTAGCCACCTTTCGCGGTTCGACGGCAAATTGTCAATATGCGGAAAGCTTTATGCTCTTAAAAGAAATATGGTAAATCCAAAATTACTCAAGACATTCAAGGGCAAAAAAATCCTGGTCACTGGCGGAACAGGCTCAATTGGCAGTGAAATTGTGCGTCAGCTCCTCCAATTTGAACCCGCACAGATAAGAGTTTATTCGCGCGACGAGAGTAAGCATTTTTTCTTTCAGAAAGAACTGGAAAAAATTACTCACACATGCGAAGTACGCAACTTGATTGGAGATATCAGAGACAAGGAAAGGCTGGATAAAGCCATGGGCGGTATCGATATTGTTTTCCATGCTGCCGCGCTTAAACACGTTCCATTCTGTGAATACAATCCTTTTGAAGCGGTCAAGACCAATGTCAACGGCACTCAAAACATCATTGATAGCGCTTTACAGCACAATGTCGAAAAAGTTATCGCTATTTCTTCAGACAAAGCCGTGTATCCATCGTCAATTATGGGCATTACCAAGCTATTGATGGAACGCATGATTATCAATGCCAATTACTACCTCGGCGAATCAAAAACTCAATTTTCCGCAGTTAGATTCGGCAATGTTTTACATTCCAGAGGATCTGTAATCCCCTTATGGATACATCAAATCCAAAATGGAGACCCGGTAACGGTAACCGATAAAAAGATGAAGCGATATTTTATGTCTATTGCTGATGCGGTGAAGCTGGTCTTTATTGCCACTGCCAATATGAGCGGACGTGAGATTTTCGTTCTCAAGATGAAACAGAGAAATATCTACAATCTGGCAAAAGAGGTAATTGCAAAATACAATCAGGGTCGAAAAAACGTTTCCATAAAAATAACCGGAGCCAGAGAAAGGGAAAAAATCTCCGAAAAGCTTTTTACCAAAGAAGAGCAAAGTATGATGGTGGAGAAAAAATCATATTATGTTGTTTATCCTGAAAAAGAATGAGCCAAAACATCAGAGTTATTCCAAAGCTGGACATCAAAGGCCCTAATCTTGTCAAAGGGATCCATTTGGAAGGACTTCGTGTTTTGGGCAAACCGGAAGATTTTGCAAAATATTATTATGAAGCTGGAGCCGATGAACTCATCTACATAGATGTTGTCGCCAGTCTTTATGGTCGCAACAGTCTTCATGACATCGTTGCAAAAACCGCCAAAGAAATTTTCATACCCCTAACCGTTGCCGGAGGGCTTAGGACTATCGAGGACATTCGCAGCGTATTGCGTGCTGGAGCCGACAAAGTATCGATAAATACTGCCGCAATCAATAATCCCTCACTCATCAGGGAAGCTTCCCGCGTTTTTGGTTCATCCACTATTACTATTTCCATAGAAGCTATCAAACAATCAGATGGAAGTTATCTGGCATACACCGATAATGGCCGCGAACACACCGGAGTCGAAGTCCTTACCTGGGCCAAAACGGTAGAGGAATTGGGAGCCGGTGAAATTATGCTTACATCCATTGACCGTGAAGGGACCGGACGGGGCTACGATCTTGAGCTGACAAAAGCCGTTAGCGAAAAGGTCTCCATACCGGTCATAGCCTGTGGCGGCGCCGGAAATAGTCAGCACGTTTTGGAAGCAGTAGAAGCCGGAGCAAACGCGGTAGCCATGGCATCGATTTTACATTATGGCTTTATTGAAAAGCACAAAAATCTTTCCGGATACCATGAAGAAGGCAATATCGAATTTTTGAAAAGCGGACGCGAATATCTACCCGGAATTGACAAAGTTGACATCGGTGATGTAAAAAAATATCTGCACCAACATAATGTTCCCTGCCGATATTCATAGGCTTCAATAAATTTTCAACAACTTGTCAACCAGTATCCTGATTGCGTCTTGCTGGAGACAATATCGTTATAGTAAACTCATGGCCGACCTGTATAGCCATTTTCAGTGATTACAATTATAGATTATCAAATCAGCAACCTTTTCAGCGTCAAACACGCCTGCGATTTCCTTGGCATTGAGGCTGAAATTTCTTCCGATAAAAACGCCCTTTTAAAGAGTCAGGGAGCGATTTTGCCCGGAGTTGGCGCTTTTGGTGATGCAATGCACAATTTGGAAAAACTCGATCTCGTCGGGCCGATTAAGGAATTTATCGCTTCCGGAAAGCCTTTTATGGGCATCTGCCTTGGCATGCAGCTTCTTTTTTCCGAAAGTGAAGAATTCGGCATCAATCAGGGCTTGAATATTATTCCCGGAAAAGTGATGAAATTCCCTGCAAAAAATCAAGAAGGCGAAATAGTAAAAATCCCTCAGATTGGCTGGAATCAGATTTATGAACCATCGGCCGAAAAATGGAAAAATACTCCACTTCAGGCCATCAAAAATAATGAATTTATGTATTTCGTACATTCATATTATGCCAAGCCGGACAGGGACGAATCGATCCTTTCTCTGACAAATTACAAAGGCTTGGAATATTGCTCCAGCATCCTCCATGAAAACGTTTTTGCCACACAGTTCCATCCCGAAAAAAGCGCCAAAGAAGGCATGAAAATATATAGTAATTGGGCTGCCACTACATTAAAATAACCGAAACTTAAGTAAGTGCTGAAAAACGATTTAATGCAAGGAGATGAGGAGCTTGCGACGTAGTCGTATGAAGCTATACGGCGAGGAGAAAGGGACGAAATCGACACCGCATTAAACGTTTTTCAGCGCTTACCCACACCTAAATTAAATATTAACCATTCATTCAATGAATAATACCCAAGAATTGGAAGCCAAATACGGGCTGCCATCGAAAGTGATTTTTTGTAAACGCTGCGTTATATCAAATCAACGTCCGGCTTCAGAAGTAGAATTCAAACACAATATTAAGACCAAGAAGGTCACCATGAACATCGGTGAAGACGGCATCTGCGATGCCTGCAAATATGCCGAGAAAAAAGAAGAGATTAGCTGGGAACAGCGCGAAAAAGAACTTGTTCAACTGCTGGACAAACATCGCAAAAACGATGGCAGCTACGACTGCATTGTCCCTGGCAGTGGGGGTAAAGACAGCGTTTATGCGGCGCATATCCTGAAATACAAATACGGCATGCACCCACTGACCGTGACCTGGCCGCCAATCCTCTATACCGATTATGGCTATCTGAATTTCAAAAACTGGATTGAAGTGGGTGGATTTGACAACATCACTTTCAAACAAAACGGCAAAGTAATGAAGCTACTTACCAGATTGTCATTCGAAAATCTTTTCCATCCCTTCCAGACTTTCATTCTCGGACAAAAAAATATCGCTCCCAAAATCGCCCTTAAATATAACATTCCGCTAATTTTTTATGGTGAAAACGAAGCCGAATACGGCAACCCAATTAAAGACAACAAAAGCTCCCTTCGCGACAAAGCCTATTTCAGTATGCAAAATCTGGATGAAATCTATCTTGGCGGAGTTTCCATTGGTGAACTTCGGGAAAAACATGCTGTAGATCTTGCAGATTTACAATGCTTTTTACCGCCCGACTATAAAGAGCTGGAAAAATCCGACATTGAAGTTCATTACCTGGGTTATTATCTCAAATGGATTCCTCAGGAAGCTTACTACTACGCTGTCGAGCACGCCAATTTCCAGGCCCGCCCATTCAGAACAGAAGGCACCTACAGTAAATACGTCAGCATAGATGATAAAATCGACGATCTAAACTATTACAACATTTTCATCAAATACGGTATCGGCCGCTGCACTTACGATGCTTCCCAGGAAATCCGCAACAAGCATCTTACTCGTGAAGAAGGCATGGCCCTGGTAAAAAAATTCGATGGTGAATTTCCTCAAAAATACTTTAAAGAAGTTATGAATTATCTCGGCATGGATCAGGATTATTTTTATGAATTACAAGATAAATTCCGCTCTCCTCATCTCTGGAAAAAAGTTGATGGAGAATGGAAATTGCGCCATACGGTAAACAAAGACGGAGCTGACGATTAAAGCCATGAATAATATTTGCATTATCGGTGCTGGTCAGCTTGGCAGCCGCCATTTGCAGGCACTTCAAGCTCTCTCTATCCCACTCAATATTACAGTGGTTGATCCTTCGCAGGCATCATTGCAAACTGCTCGTGAGCGCTTTGAAGCGGTACAGGGCTCCGCAAACCACAGTATTGAATATGTGCAATCGCTGGAAAATACAGCTCACAATTTTGATCTGGCCATAGTCGCCACGACATCAAATTATAGACGTCAGGCTGTGGAAAGTTTGCTGCAATATTGCACGGCTAAATTCATGATTTTGGAAAAAATACTTTTCCAAAAACGCGAGGATTATGAAGCGGTGGGTAAACTTTTGGAGCAAAAAAATTGCAAAACTTGGGTAAACTGCAGCATGCGCACCATGACTTTTTATGCGGATTTACCCTCAAAGATCAGCAAATGCCCTCTGACATATCTGGTAACCGGCAGTAATTACGGGATGATTACCAATATCATTCATTATATCGACCATATTGCTTATCTTACCGGGTGCTACGATTACGAAGTCACAACCGGCGCTCTTGATCCCAAGCCGGTAGCAAGCAAGCGTCCGGGCTTTCTGGAGCTCAACGGGACTTTGACAGCGCATTTCAAGGATGGCAGCCACGCGACTTTCAATTGCTTTGAAGACGGCGATGTCCCGTTTCTTGTGGAAATACACAGCAAAGAATATCGCTGCATCGTTCGTGAAAATGAAAGAAAAGCCTGGGAATCTTCACCAAAAAACGGTTGGCAATGGCAGGAAGTTGAAGCGGTGATCCCTTTTCAAAGTCAAATGACGGCTTCCTTAACCGAAAATATTCTGCAAACCGGTAATTGTCCACTCGTGCCCTATGAAAAAGCGGCAAAACTCCATCTCACATTATTGGAAGCATTGTCGGAATTTTTAAATAACAAAAGCGGCCAAAAATTCGACCTATATCCTTTTACCTAAACTATGCCTGCATCACCGATAATACTTGTTGGAACCGGACCGATGGCGGTAGATTACGCCAAAGTTTTAAAAGCCCTTAAATGCAAATTCTTGGCAATCGGACGAGGAGAGACTTCAACTAAAAAATTCACCGAAGAAACCGGACACGAAGCGCGCGCCGGAGGTATTGAAAAATGGCTTAAAGAAAATCCAAAAAAGTCAGTTACAGCCATAGTTGCCGTCACCGAAAATGAACTTGGAAAAGTCACACTGGCCCTCATGAAAAATGGCTATAGGAAGATTCTTGTAGAAAAACCCGGAGGCGCTTCCCTGCAGGAAATCGACAAAGTCGCGCACGCAGCCAAAACACATGGTGCAAAAGTATATGTCGCCTACAACCGCCGCTTCAATTCTTCCACGCAAAAAGCCCGGGAAATTATCAGGAAAGATGGCGGAGTTAAATCTTTTAATTTTGAATTTACCGAATGGAGTCATGTCATAAAAGATCTCAAAAAAGCTCCGGGAGTGAAAGAGCATTGGTTTATTCATAACTCATCTCATGTCGTTGATCTGGCATTTTTCCTTGGAGGAAATCCTAAGAAAATTTCAAGCTACACGGCAGGCAAACTTCCCTGGCATCCCGCAGCCGCAATTTTTGCCGGAGCCGGCATAAGCGAAAAAGGAGCACTTTTTTCCTATCAGGCCAATTGGCAATCTCCCGGCCGCTGGGGCGTAGAAATTCTTACAAAAAAGCATCGCCTCATCTTCCGCCCTCTGGAGCAACTACAGATTCAGGAAATAGGCTCTGTAGGCATCAATCCGGTTGAGATCGATAACAAATTAGACCTCAATTTCAAGCCCGGCCTCTACAAAGAAGTCCAAAGCTTCCTTGGCAAAAACGAAGATCTTTGCATGATATCCGAGCAGCAAAGAAATCTCACCTTCTATAAAACAATTTGCCCGCCACAACGACATTTGGGCCAATAAGCAAAACTCCGGCCAAAATCACCGCCAAAATCTTCAGCATAAAAGACGACCAAAATCCCAGCCCGATGACAAAATAATAAGCAACCACAAAAGGCACCAATAAAGCTAAAATTTTCAGAATCGGCCAAAGCGGCACGCAATAAATTTTTAGAACTTTTTTACTCACAATAAAAGCAAAAACTGCCATCGCAAAATACGACACAGCCGTGGTATAGGCCGCAGCGATATAACCAAAATCCGGAATAAACAGTGCATTTAAAATCACATTCAAAACTCCCGCGGCCAGTACCACCAGAGATAAATATATATTTTTTTTCTCGTATTCGATATTCCAACCGTAAAACATAAAAATTGCATTAAAGATTTACCCTATGACAATTATCGGTATCACGGGCAAAGCTTCATAAAAACTGCTGGAAGAAAGCAGCATGCCGATTTCCTGGCCGAAAAAAATCAATCCCAAAGCGCAAAAACTCACGATTTTAAAAATTCTGTAAGCATCGATATTTAATTGCTGATAGTTTTTCTCATCCATATATTTGAAATAATCCGGATTCCAGGCCTGAAACATCGCACTGCTAAAAACGGTTAAAATCGAGCCTACGATGGCCGCAAAAGCATACAAACCTGCCATAGAACTTCCGAGGTACTTATTGACCATTATCTTGTCAAACTGTGCCAAAATCACTCCACTCAACGAATAAAAAATCAGAGGAACTCCATAATGCAGAAAATACTTCATATGCTTCATTTGAAAAGACAGCTTCAAATACGCTTTCAAATCAAAAGCATAATAAGCAAAAAACAAACCTCCGACGATCATCATCGCATAAATCTGGCCCAAATATTTATTCTCATTCAAAATCAAAATCAGCACAACCGACAAAACAAATATCGCATAAGCTTTTACCACATTCCTCACGGCGATTTTCCGACTCTGTTTTTGAGGCACATATATTTGCTCAAACCATGAGCCGCTGACATAAATCAACACTGCCGGAACAATGTAAAAAATCGTATTCACCGGCAATCCCAAAAGCACCGCAGCCTCTTGTCGAAAGATGACAAAAAGCAAAAAAGCTACAAAAAGCATAAACAGTATGAAAATCAAAATGGTCCCAAAAAACTCCTTGAAATCTTCCTTTTTTTCATAATAATACCGCCCCAGAGCGACATAGCAATTTAGCGTCAGTAAAGCCACAAATACCCCCTGATAACCTGTAAAAACGGCCAGTATGCCATAGTCTGAAGTCGAAAGCATTCTTGTCAAAACCGGCAAAGACAAAAATGCCAGAGCGCCGGTTGCCATATTGCTCAGAAAATAATTCTTCGAATGTCTCAAAAACTCATAAAACTCACTTTTTTTGAAAGCTCTAATCATTCGTGTTTTTTTGTTAAATCATCTATAGCCTTTAGTAAGCGCAAATGCCCTTTGCTGTCAAGCACTCCCCATTTCAACGCCGCAACTTTTTGCATTTCAAGTATCTTCGCATAAAATTTTTCATCATTTGCAAATTTCACCAAAAGATTCTGAAATTCCTTTTTTTCTTCTGTATAAACTATCCCTCTATAATCCTCGAAATCACTATACCGATACCTGTAAACGTCATAATTCAAAACAGGTTTCCTGCAAGCCGTAGCCCAATAAATAGTCCCCGACATGGCCGAAACAAAAAGATCGCATAAAGGTATCAGATCGATACTTTTCTGCTTTGCAATCTTCACGCCAAAATCTTCAATATATCTGATTTCTTCATACTTAATGGCTGGATGAAGCGAAATAACGACATTGTAATTCTTAATCGCAACAAGCGATTTTATCCAAAATATAACCAGATCATCATATTTCTTAAAATCACACTCCGGCCGTGAGTAGCCATACAAAATATTCGGCGGCAGAGCGCAGAGCAAAATCTGCTTCTTTTTATCCAATGAGGACTCTGCAAAAGTACCAGATACAAGACGGCAGGAAAAGTTCGACCGCAGTGTACTGGCCTGTACATGAGAATCGAACTTTTCCGACAACACAGTAGATGGTACTTTTGCAGAGTCCTCCAATTTCAATTTTTCGCAAAGCTCATTGCGACGTATATCAAAATGTCTGAGATGATCTGCCATGATATCGTTTGCCAGGGAACCGGTAAGCAATATCTGGCGCGCAGGAATCCCCTCTTTAATCATAAATTCCTTCACCGCTTCGCATTCCACCATGATTTTATCTGCATGACTGCTGTTTACGATCCATGGCAATGGAGGCTTGAGACCAAAAATTTTCATTGCCAAAATCTTAAAAGCCGGCCAACGCAGCAATTTTTTCCCCTTATGCTTATAGACCCATTTCGGCTCAAAATAAGCCAAAATTCGATTGCTAAATCTCCTGCAGTCGTGAGCCGGATTATAAAAATAGGCTTCAGCCGCTTCCACCGGACCGGTTGTGAACATCGGAATTATTGCGGAAGGCACGCCATATTTATGTCCGACTTTTATCAAAATATCCGTATTGTGACCTGTATTGTCACCCGAGATTATGATTATAGCGGGCTTCACGTTCTTAATCAGACGTTTGATTTTTTTAAATTCCCTGAAATAAGCCAAAAATTCATATGCAAAACCGACAAAAAAGTTGCGATACACCATCAACAAAAACTTCTTCACGGCATTTTGCCGTGGATTTAATCTCGACGCGTCTGCGCCTTGAATATCGGCTTTTTCAAAGCCGCAAACATATTCCATCCCTTCTCTCTCACAAATTTTCAGATCCTGCCGATATTGAGGATAAGGTTGAGGGAAATAAAAAACCGGCTTATATCCGGATTCTTTCTTCAACATTCTCCCTATTTCCACCAGACCGATGAAATACGTCATTGTATTGACCGCCAGCAATGCTTTCTTCATATTTGTTATTTCAAAAACCACTTTTTAAGCCTACCGATAATCCCATCACCTTCGGAAAATTTCAAATAACGCCTCATCAAAGCTACTCGCCAATATTTCAAATACGGCTTCCACTCGGGATTCACCTCTGCGGCCCATTTTTTAAATTCCTTCCAATTAAGTTTCTTCATTTCCAGAAGTCTCGCCAGATCCAGAGAAATCCACGCTGCCAGATATGGCGTCGGCTTAAGATATTTTACCACCCCATGTGCCTGCATCGTGCTTGCTCGTAGCAATTCTTCTTTACTCCACTCCATCTCCACAGAAACCTTTTTAATCTTTCGCGCCCACGGACTGTTTTTATGAATCAATTGATGATAATGAAAAACTTCATCCACAAAGCCACACTTGCCTCCGCCTTTATTGACCACATTTTCAAAAACATAATCCTCCTGCCGATAAACATAATCATCATCGATTTCCCCCAAATGAGCCATAAAAGCCTCCTTTTTCCCAATCTGTGTTCCTGCAAAAGGACGTTTTTTCGTCTTATTATTTTCATCCGAAAATTCCAGCATCGCGGTTATCTGCATCTGGCAGCCAAACCAGTCATATTGATTCCTATACTTTTTCATCACATCAAACCAGTCTTCCGGTATAAAAACATCCGAATGAAAATAAGCGAACCACCCGCTATCGACCTCCTCAATCAGCTTTCTGATGCTGAATCCCAAAGTTTTGTATTGCCTGTGATCGAAGAGCTCCACTCTCGGAAACTTTTTTACGATTTCTATGGAATTATCCACGCATCCTCCATCTCCGATTAAGAGCCTTTTCACAGGGATTTCGCGATAAATCGATCGCAAATTGGCCTCCCACATCTCATTTGTATGAATAATTGGTATAATAATCTCCAAAGCATCCTTATCATCTTCCAAAAAACGGTCTTTGAACTCTTCCGGATTATAGTAACGGTAAAATATCGATACATCGCTTTTTGCAGAGTCATCATTTTTATCTTTTGTATTCATTGTTTACATATTCAATTAGACAACCTCCAATTTCGGCAATGGAAAAAACAAATGTCCGCCTCCAGCAAGATAATCCTGTTCTCTTCTCACTATATTATCGCGAAAATGCCAGGGCAAAACCATAAACAAATCCGGATTCATCTTTTTTGCTTCCGCTTCGGAAATAATCGGAATTTTTGATCCCGGAGTAAAGCTGCCAAATTTATCTTCATTCACTTCTGCGATATATGGAATATCTTTTTCCGTAATGCCGCAATATTGCAAAATTACATTGCCTTTTGTTGAAGCGCCATAGCCAAAAATACTCTTTCCCGTCGCTTTTTGTTCCTGAATAAAAGCCAGCAAATCCGCTCGATGTTTTTCAATATTTTTCTGAAATTCCTGATAAGGCTTTAATATAGAAAGCCCTCTTTCCTCTTCCTGATGCAATATTTGATTCACCAAGTCTTCATTTGCCGGAATCGAAGAAGTATTTTTTGCAACCATCACTGAAAAACTCCCGCCATTGACCGCATTAAACTCAACATCGACAATTTTCAAACCGACCTTATCCATCATGTATTTGATCTGCTTCAATGCGTAATACTCCAGATGCTCATGGCAGATTGTGTCATAAGCGTTCATATCAAGCATCGTGGGCATATAGCTCTGTTCAAAAACCCAAACTCCCTCATCGTCCAGAGCGTCATAAATATTTTGTACAAATTCTATCGGCCGCTCCAGATCATAAAACATTGCAATCGAAGTGATAATCTTTACTTTCGCTCCGGCCAGCCTCTCGCGCAGACGCTCGCATGGGAAAAAATCCACAATCAAATCTATATGTTCCGGATAATAACGAAAAAATTTCGCTCCGGTCGGATCAACTCCTATAAGATTCACCCCATCCTTCGGATATGCCTGAAGCAAAGTACTGTCATTGCTGCCAATATCGATGACAAAATCCCCGCTTTTCAAATCCACCCTTGCGAGAATTTTCCCCACTTTCGCATGCAGATGCTCCACCATCGACTTGTTCAAGCCTGATCTATAGCCATAGTTCAGCCCATAAAGCTGGTCCAGCGCAAAATCATGCTTCAGTTGCACAAGACCGCAACCACGGTCAGATCCCTCCTCCGCACATTTGCAAAGCTCAAGCGGCCCGCGGGAAGCAGATGCCCTTTCCTTAGGAAAAATTCCGGTCAATTCCAAAATTCCCAGATTGACCAGTGGTATCAAATTTTTGTTACCACAAATACGACATTGAGTTATTTCTCTATACATTGTACGACCAATATGTCAAAACTGCATGTTGCAGTCAACAACACTTTCCACTATCTTATAGCCCGTAAAAAATATGATGAAGCAAATCGGATATAAACTTTATAGATTCCTTGCATTTTATGCCGTCGCGGTCCCCAGCGTATTTGCAATCCTATTCAATAAACGCAAAGAACCGTTCTTTAGTCTCAAATGTCTTTGGCTTTACCTTTTGAAACGTGATTTTTTCCCTTTTTACAATCAGAAAAGTTTTCGGCATACTTTCAGTTTTCATGCCGACAAGGAATTTCCCTACATACTCCACAAAGGCGACAAATATATTTATTCAAACAATTGGTCAAAAGAGCTTATCATCGACAATTTTAACAGCACTTTAAATGAGCAAAATGTCGGCTGTCCGCATCGCTATTTTACTGTTGATGAGATCAGGCCGCAATGGGTGATCTATGATGTTGGAGCCGCCGAAGGTTTGCAGGCGAAAGAATGGGCGAAAAAAGCGAAGAAAATCATCATTTTCGAACCGGATCAAAAACAATGCGAATCTCTTCGTGAAACTTTCGAAGCCGAAATCAAGCACGATAAAGTCAAAATTGTTCCCGAAGGTATTTCCGATAAATACAAAGAGCTGAAATATGGCAAACACACAATCATCGTCGATAGTCTGCCAAATCTTGTTAAAAAATACGATTTGCCAAGTCCGCATTATATAAAGGCGGATATTGAAGGTGAAGAGATGCACATGCTGCAGGGGGCAAAAGATCTTTTCAGGCATGGACATTTTGAAGCCGCTCAAATTACGACTTATCACCGTCCTCACGACGGCAAAAACATATCCGAATTTTTTTCCCAGTTCCCGGGCAAAGGAGAATTTAGCGAAGGAGTTACAATGGTAAATCGGGATGGCCTCCCTACGGTTATTTTCACTTTTTACCATCCCATTATCAGAAAAGCGCTCTACACCTATAGATTTAATCGTCCATGAAGGCCGAAAAAATTATCGCCCTCTTAAATGAGATTGAAAAAAAGTTCGAAGTGGAGAACTGGATTGTTGATGATATTCATATTTGGCCACTTATCCGTCTGGATTTGATGATGAATTTGCACTTCAATGAATCGCAAAATTTGCAGACAAAAATCAATCTGCTTTTCAAAATACGGCAGGTTTTTGGCATGATGAGAGGCTACGTCAAATATCTTTTCAAATTGCTTCTGGATTATAAAAAAAACGCCCGTTTACAGCAAGCCGATGCCGTTCTCCTCGGCGACGGAATATCCAGAGTTTTATTGAACGGCAAATGGTACGACCGTTTTTGCGATCCGCTAAGATATACACTCGAAAAAGAGGGCAAAAAAAGCTTAATGATCGAACCGCTGCATAATTATCTCATTCCGCGCTACAGTCCCTCGCTTTTCATCCAGCCATCCCTGGATTTTTCATTATTAAAAAATGTTCTCTTCTTTCATAAAAATTTCAAAAATATTCAATTAAACGGCTTCAGCGAATTCGTGGAATTTATCAAAGCCCGAAAATTAAACATCCCCATTCCCGATGAATCAAGATTGAAAACCATTGTTCTCGCCATCAAATCCTACTCCGAATATTACACAAAAATCCTCAAAACCATCAACCCCACACAAGGCTTTGTAGTAAGCTATTACGGCCCCAAAGGACTCGCCTTCAATCTGGCATGTTATCGACTGAAAATTCCTTCGGTCGATGTTCAGCACGGTGTCGCCGGAGAATTCAATCCCGCATACGGACGCTGGAGCAAAGTTCCACAAAACGGCTACGAAACATTGCCATCGCTTTTCTACTGCTGGACAAAAGAGGATGCACAAGCGATAGAACGCTGGAATACAAAAGTGCAAAAATGGCACAAGCCGATTTTGAAAGGCAACATGCTTGTCGATTTTTGGAAAAACAATGCCGTAAATGACAAAAGTGCCGCCTCTGATCTTGAAGATAAAAAAGGCACGGCCAATATTTTGCTCACCCTTTCATCCGTAGAAGATCATAACGTAGTTCTCCTTTCAAAAATCATGAAAGTCATCAAACAATCGGATAAAGACTTACAATGGTGGATCAGATTGCACCCATGTCTGGCTGACAGAAAAAATGAAATAGAAAAGATATTTCACAAAGAAGACATAAGAAATATCGAAATTGATCAGGCTACAGATCTCCCGCTTTACGCACTTTTGGGACATATGAATCTCCATGTCACATACGTTTCAGCTACCGTCACGGAAGCGCGCATGTTTGGCTTGCACTCAATAGTTACAGGCGAAGATGCTTTGCAATATTTTGCCGATGAAATCAAAACCGGCTGGGCGATTTATGCCACCACGACCGATGAAATTGAGAAAGCGATCAATAAATTTCTTAAACTTCGATATCATTCTTCGCCGACATCAAATTAACGCCTGAAACACCTTTATTTTCACTTAAATTCAATACAAACTCTTCGCTCATATTTTTGTCTTTGAAATGAATATTAAATGTAAATTCAAGAGTATGGCCGTCTTTGATAGCCTGAACATTGAGCATGGAATGCGATTTGCAATATTTTTTAAACAAAGCTTTAAAAGCTTCGTCATCGCCGATTTTTCCATCAAAAACAAATGTAAGAATATATCCATAGCGTCTTATTGAAGCAAAATTCATCTTATAAAAAAGATAGAAAAGCCCAATCATAAAAATCACCCCGATTAAAGCGATTTTATAACTTCCCGTCCCCACGCCAAGGCCGGCGACCAGCGCCAAAAAGATGTAAACCATATCTTTCACATCCTTTATCGGTGTTCTGAAACGTATAATTGCAAAAGTTCCCAAAAGTGCAAAAGCGCTCACGATATTATTGCCAATAATCATCATTGCGACTGTGGAAACAACCGGTATCAACGCTATAGAGATAACAAAAGACTGTGAATAAGAAAAACCTCTATGCGTTTGCTTGTAGAACCATGCCAAAGCGGCGCCAAGCAAAGCGCTTAGCAATATATTAAAAACTATCAATTCAACGGAAAAATTTGAATGGGCAACATCCGTCAAGGCTTTCATCAATTCCTGCATATTTTAAAAGTTAGAAATATAAAACTAAACAAATTGTGGATAAGAGGCCTCAACGCCTGCGCAATATTTTGAATAAGAATCCGCCTTAAGCCCGTACTTTTGTATAATATCATGCACCCAATTAGGCAAGACGTTATTAAATTTAACCTCCATTATGAGCATGTCTTTCAATATCGGACGTGTTTTCTTGGCAAAATCTACATACCCCAAAGAAGTTGCCTGAATGTCATAATCAAATGTGATTCGCAGCTTATCTTCATTTGTGCCCACCAAAGCACGCCTTTTATAGGCCACGAGTGTATTTGGACGCATATTGAAATATTTTTTTTCAAAAACAAATTCTTCTATCACTTCAAGCTCATCATTTGCGAAATGAAACTTCTCAAAATTTCCGGAAATAATCTCGGTAAAATCGCCACTGTCAACTATCAACCTGTCCTTTTTTACAACCTGCCCATGTTTTCTTTTAATTTCAAAGAAAAGCCGCTCATCATCATTGCCATAAATTCTGATCCTCAATTTTTTCCTCTTTTCAAAGCCGTCAATCTTCTCATGATAAGCTCTGAAATCGATACTATCAAAATAAATTGATCTAACTTCATAGTACATTTCGTTATTCTGCAATTGTGCATTTTGATCAAATTTCATATGTAGCAATAATGCCGGCACCAGCCTATCGGCGAGTGCCAAAGGAAGCTGATATTTCATTTCAAAACGCTGAAAATGTAATTTCGGATTTTTGTTCATAATATTCTATTGCATAGAAAAATGTTTAGGCAAAAAAAGCAGGCCGATCCTTTGATCTGATATATCATCAAGCCAAAAAATGTCTTTTCCAATTTCTTCGGATACATTGCCGGAATTCCAGACAAAATATCCATCAATATTCGAGTCCAAAATATCAACCTTGCTTAAATCATTATAAATAACGTCAATTGAATCCGAATCATCAATATTTCCAAAAAAGACATCATCAATATTATCATCGAAAATAGTTCGCATAACCTTACCGTCAGCCGGACCAAAATGCAGTTTTTTCTGAAATACATTTATGCCAACTTTATTATCCCTTATCACATCATTTGCTATCACGGCATAAGAAAGATCCTTAATTGCCACGCCGATTTTGCATTTTTGAAGCAGATTGTTGATAATCACCGGCCTGCTCGCCTCTCCCACGCTGATACATTTATCACCCGCGCCATCTATCAGATTATTTCGTATTACGATTTTGCTGCCGGACAAATCGATTCCATCGCCGCCATTTTCAAGAAAACGATTATTAGAAATTTTCCCGTCGACAAAATCAAAATCAATCGCATCGGAAGAATTTTTTGAAAAAACAGAATTTTTTATTTCGCCGCTTACGTATTTAAAATTCAAAGCATCATCGGCTTTGGCCAGATTAAAGCTCGAATTTTCTACGGAAATATCACCGGCATTATAAACATCAAACATTCCGGAAAAAAATATTCCGTTAATATATGCCTCACTGCCGTTTTCAACATTAAAATAATTAAATCGGCTTCCACTCACTTCTTGCCCCGTCATCGCAAAAACTCCAAAAGGCTCATTTGAATTACTTGAAAAAACACTTATAGGCTGATTTCCATTGCCCAAAGCCATTACTGGAGAATATGAAACAAGCGAACTGCCCGGAGCAATAGCAATGGAAGTACCGGCTTTTATAAGCAACTTTGTATCATATGGAATAATAATTGTTTCTTGAATTTGCACTTCATCCTTGAGCACGAGATTACTACCTTCCACTTCAAAAATACCATAGCGCCTTGCCGTT
This sequence comes from Candidatus Peregrinibacteria bacterium, assembly GCA_016206505.1. GTDB lineage: Bacteria > Patescibacteriota > Gracilibacteria > UBA1369 > LOWO2-01-FULL-3 > JACQRJ01. The sequence goes on from JACQRJ010000024.1 coordinate 42,452, forward strand.
TCTTCGGGACTGAAAAATTTTTCATCCTGAAAAAAGTCTTCACCGTTGCCGATTACATAAACAATATCTTCACTCGTGCTGAAGGCGCCGGTAACTATATTTTGGACTTCAAACAAAGCTGTCTGAAAACTTGGCACCTTCTGATTGCCAATGAAATCAACCACAATACGATATTTGGCTGGAATTAAAGACGTTTCCGACCGCTCACTGCTGAAGTCAAAATCGTCGAAAATGGAAGTTAAATTCAAAGCCGACCCACTGCTTGCAATTCTGATTGATCTTTCTTTGATAAGTTTTCCGGAAAGATCGTAAATTTTTAAATTCAAAAACTGCCCCTTGGGAATGACATTATCAAAATTTAAAACAAATTTTGTAAAGCTCAGTTTTGCAAGTGTAATCGGCAAAATCTCAAATTCAATCACACTGCCTTTTCGCAGGATATTTATCCGGATTTTATTTGAAGATATTTCATATCTGGCCAAATCAATCTGATATGGATAATTTAGGGTGCCGGCATAATAACCGATCAAACTCGATAAGGCTTCCACATTATCTGCTGCGAAAGAAGCAGCGTCCGTTATCTCTTCTTGCAGCTTTTGCCATAGCTCAGAATATAAAATTTCCAATCGTTCCTTCCGATCTTCATTTATCGGTTCAGGCTTTGGCAAATCCTGACCGCTCTCGAAAATCATTTGATAATTAAAATTACGGCGCAAAAGATCATTGGCAAACTTTTTATAGTCATTCTCTTTTGGGAAAATATGAATATTGTCTTGCTCCAAAGCTTCTTCCGTAACTGTATTAAAAGCCGCAATTTCATCGATGTCTTTAATGGCAAATGCTCCTTTGACAGTCACGGTCACCTCGTTAAAATTTGGGAACATACTGGAAGTCAAGCCAAGTGCCATCGGAAAATCAAAATATTTTGCCAGATCGAGTTCAGAGGTACTTTTCTCAAAATTTATATTTTGAGAAATACTGTCTCCTCCCGCATCGATTTTCAAAGCTATAGATGAACCTGCCGCAATAGGTTTTTTAAAGCGAATTATCATTTTTTCAACATCCAGAGCCGAAAGTGAAAGTGGATTCAGCTTAATCTGATACCCACCGGATACTTTTGTCATCAGCAACAGAAGATTCCCGCTTCCCAGCTTGTTTTCAAGCAAATTCAGATTATCGATTACCAGCCTACTGGAGATTCTGGAATTCTCGACTCCTGCATAATTCGCCACGTCCAATTTTTTCAGACTCTTATGAAACAAATTCAACATGCTTCCAAGTCCTATGACATTATTTGGATCTTTGATTAATTTATACAAATATCTGTATTTTGCCTGCCTGAAATTCGAATCCTGATTTATTTTTGAAAAAAATCTGAATAAATCGCCCACGCCCCCGGTTCTGTTTGCATTGCTTTCAAACAGATCGGTACCATACCGATAAACGATTTCACCCCCCGGAACGGGATAAATCTTGCCGGTCGATTCACTGTAAATCAAACTTAAATTATCTCCATCAACATCATGAAATGTTAATAATATATCTCTCAATGCTTCAAATTTAGCCAGGTATTCAAAATCAAAAAAATCCAGCAATTTTTTTGTGTCAGCATCGGTACGAATAGCTTCTTCCAGTTTATAAAAAACATAAGCGGCTTTTTGCTTATCAACAAGGCCGTCCTGAATCTCCTGATTACTCATTTCATAGTCAATGAAGGTTCTGTGGCCTGGCACATGGCCTGTTGTTGTAATCATCATTCTCAAAAGTGGATCATCAAAAAACTCTCTCTTAACATAAGCAGAATTTGAAAATTCATTATTTTCCAAAGTTTCAGAAGTTTTTGAATCACGTAAATAGTAAAGATTGTAATCTCCACCATTTACAGATACCAAAACCAATCTATGTTCGAGCATCATTAAATCAAGCGCCTTACTGAAATAATAATTGATAAGCGCATTGTATTCGCGTTCCGCAAAAAGGATTAATCTAAACTGCTTCTTGCCATCTATGGTTTTGTTATCTTTCAGTTTGATAAAATAAGATTGAAAATGACTGTCGGTATCTCCATGTATTCTCAATTTTGCCTTCTGTAAAGGCAAGCCATTATAAGAAAGTTTTATTTTTCTCCAGTCGTTATATTCATATTGCCTGAATCCCGCTTCAGTGGTTTTTTCCTTAAACAGGTGTATTGCATTCAGATCATTTTGTGACAACTGCAAATCAAATTTATCAAAATCCAAAGTTTCCGATTTCAAAGATGTTCCCTCGACCTCAACTGAAGCTTCGATTCTGTCTCCAAACCAGCGCACACCCTCCTGCACCATTTGAAAATTCAGATTATAACGACCTTTCTGATTTGGAGCTATAAGCAAAAATTTCAATTTAACCTTATCCCCCGCCATAACCATCTTTGGCACTGCTGCGCGATAAAGATAAAAATCAACAGCATCCGACTCTGCTCCCAGAAAAAAATTATTGCCCACAAGCCATGGCTTATCGCCGGTATTTTTAAAAGTGAAAGAAACGATCAAAATCTCGCCGCCATTTAGTTCTTTTGGAATATCCGAATCCACAAACTCCGCATTATAGCCATCCATTGTTGCAGTTTTGATAATCTGCATTGAACCGTCATTTTGCGGATCATTTTGAAGTGGATCATAAAAAAAACTTGTATATACAAAAATAGCCACTATTCCAACAAATACCATGGTAACAACAAAATAATAAAAACTCTCAAATTTCATAGATGTCGAAAACGTTTAAGAATTCTTAATCTATCTTCCTATATCATATCCATTGTATAAAATACAAAATTTGATCTTTAGACTGCTAAATGCTACCTTTCGCACATGCAAAACCGCTCAGACATTCCAGTTATCATATTTTGCGGAGGCAAAGGCACCCGCCTCAAGGAAGAAACCGATTTCAAGCCGAAACCGATGGTAAACGTCGGTGGAATGCCGATTCTTTGGCATATTATGAAAATTTACTCCACTCTGGGCTTTAACAATTTTATCCTCTGTCTGGGCTACAAAAGCGAATATATCAAAGATTTCTTCCTTAGGCAGAAGCTGCGTGAAAATGACATCTCTTTGAGCCTCAAAAGCGGCCAAATTGATTACCTCACAAATCATTCGGAGGATTGGAACATTACATTTGCAGAAACCGGAGAGGATGCGCTGACCGGAGAACGCCTGCATAAAGTCGCAAAATACATTACGCACGACCGCTTCATGGTCACTTATGGCGATGGCGTGGGAGAAATCGACCTTCATCAACTTCTCGATTTCCATGAAAAACAACGCACAATAGGCACGATTACCGGTGTTCATCCCTATTCCAAATGGGGACTTGTTGATACCGATGAAAAGAACCTTATTCAGCTATTTAGACAAAAACCAAAGCTAAACGAATATGTAAATGGCGGGTTTATGGTCTTTGAAAAAGCCGCCCTGGGGCTTCTAAGAGAAAACACTATTATTGAAGATATGTTCGATAAACTCGTCGCCCAAAAACAGCTTTCACTTTATCGCCATGAGGGTTTTTGGCATGCAATGGATACGTATCAGGACGTGGAGAC
>JACQRJ010000026.1 GCA_016206505.1 Candidatus Peregrinibacteria bacterium
AAATATTACATTTGATTTATTGATTTGCGAATTTGGCTTTGGGCAGCTTGATCCTTTGGCCGCACTTTTGAATCAATATTTCCCCGGAAAATGGCTGATTTCAAAGGATTATGCGGGGATTGATAGAGTTTTTGTTGTCACTATGCTTTAATACTTTAAAACTCAAAAAGAAATGTTTCAAAAACTTGAAAAACTGGAGCAGGAATATCTGCAGATAGAGCAAAAGCTTGGTGATCCGGAAGTGATAGGAAATCAGTCTTTGTATCGTGATTTGTCGCGTAAATATAAAGCTTTGAGCAATATTGCGGCTTTGGCGGGGGAATATCGCAATGTTTTGGCTCTTGAAAAAGAGGCAAAAGAGATTTTGGCGGGAAATGATAAGGAAATGTATGAAATTGCCAATGAGCAGCTTGCCGATGCAAAAATGAGGATCGCGGAATTGGATGAGAGCGCGAAAATTGCGCTTTTACCGAAAGATCCAAATGATCAGAAAGATTGTATTGTTGAGGTGAGGGCCGGCGCGGGCGGCGATGAGGCGGGAATTTTTGCAGCTGAAATTGCCAGAATGTATTTGCGTTATGCGGAAATTCAGGGGTTGAAAGTGGAATTGATCAGTAAGAGCGAGGGATCTCCCGGTGTGATTAAAGAAATGATTTTTGCGATTCGCGGAGAAAATGCTTATGGGCTTTTGAAATATGAAAGTGGTGTGCATAGAGTGCAGCGTGTGCCGGTGACGGAAAGTCAGGGAAGAGTGCATACTTCCGCGGCTTCCGTGGTGGTTTTGCCAGAGGCGGAAGAAGTTGATGTTGAGATTCGGGAGCAGGATATCAAAGTTGATGTTTTTCGTTCCAGCGGTCCGGGCGGGCAATCTGTAAATACCACGGATTCAGCGGTGCGTATTACGCATGTCCCAACGGGGTTGGTAATCAGTTGTCAGGATGAAAAATCGCAATTGAAAAACAAGCATAAAGCGATGAATGTTTTGCGTACGCGTTTGTATGATATTGAAATGGAAAAACAGCGCCAGGAACGTGGCGATGCCAGAGCCAGCATGATCGGTAGTGGAGATCGCAGCGAAAAAATCCGTACTTACAATTTTCCGCAGGATCGAGTCACAGATCATCGAATACATGAAAATTTCAGCAATTTACCGGCGATTATGAACGGCGAAATTCAGCATATTATTGAGGCTTTGCAGATTGCGGATCAGGAGAAAAAGCTCAGCGCCTTGGATTAAAGCATGAAATGGCAGCCCAGGGATTTTTTGCGTTTGGCGGCGGCTTTGAGTATCAGTAATCCCACTTTTGCCATGTTCCTTGCTTCGGCGATTTCCTGATTGATGGTTTTTATGGTATCGAGTTTTTTTTCTATTTTTCGCATTTTGGGGATGGCTTCTTTCTTGATTTTTTTGCAATTTCTGATGATACCTGCGTATTCCCACATGAGATTTTTGATTTCGTGCTTGAGTTTCATAGCCACTCGCGCGGATGGAAGAAGGTTCCGCACGCCAAAAGCGTTCCCTGGAATGTTTTTGACATGCGTGTATGGGTTGTATGAAAAAATATCCCCGGTGACACTTTTTGCGATTGTTGATGTTGATTTTCCCAGGTTTTTGATTATCTGATTGCTGAAAACCAAGGCTTCCAAAAGCGAATTTGAAGCCAATCTGTTGGCACCGTGAACGCCGGTACATGTCACCTCACCGAAAGCAAAAAGATTTTTGATACCGGTTTTGCCATGCAAATCCGTGACAATTCCTCCACAAAGATAGTGTGCCGCCGGTGTCACAGGGATAAGGTCTTTGCTCATGTCGATGCTGATTTCTTTGAGTTTCTCGTGTATTTGAGGGAAGCGTTTTTTTAAAAATTCGGAGCTTTTGTGCCTGATATCCAGGTAAACCGGTCCTTTTTTCAGTTGTTGGTAAATTTCGCGGGCAACAACATCTCTTGGCGCCAGATCTTTGAGAAGATGACGGTTTTTCATGAATTTTTCGCCTTTGTTGTTGACCAAAATCGCTCCTTCACCGCGCAGAGTTTCCGACATCAAAAAAAGCGGTGAGAGTTTTTTATCCAGGGCTGTCGGGTGAAATTGGATAAATTCCATATCTTTTGTTTTGCAGCCGGCATTTATGCCTAGCGCGATGCCGTCGCCAGTGGAAATAGAAGGATTTGTGGTGTGTTTGAAGAGCTGGCCGATGCCGCCTGTGGCAAGGATAGTTTTTTTTGCGAAAATATTTTCGATTTTTATATTTTTTGCGGTTTTTTTCGCTTTTTTGATTACTTGCGCGCCAAAACAGGTCTTATTTTTCACTAATAAATTCAGCGCAAAAGTGTTTTCAAGAACGGTAATGTTTTTGTTTTCTTTAACCCTTTTTACAAGCACTGTTTCCACTTCTTTGCCCGTGTAATCGCCGACATAAGCGATACGGCGCTTGTGATGTCCGCCCTCTTTTGTCAATTTCAATTGATTGTTTTCCATTTCAAAATTTACTCCGAGTGTCATGAGTTTCTTTATCGCTGCGCTGGAATTTTTGACCATGAAAGTAACAGCCTTTTTGTTGTTGTGCCAGGCGCCTGCTTCCATAGTGTCTTTCACGTGATTTGCAATATTGTCGGTCTTGGAAAGGACCGCCGCGATTCCGCCCTGCGCATAATTTGTTCCGGCATCGATAATCTTCTTTTTCGTCACGATGATTACTTTGCCTTTTTGCGCGGCATTGAGCGCAAAATTAAGGCCGGAAATTCCCGAGCCGATTACCAGAAAATCAGTTTTCATGGGCGGATATTAACAGAAGCGATTTGACTTGGCCAATTTTATGATTTGTTATACTATTCTTTGGCTTGTTTAAAAGATTTATGGTGAGCGCGAAAAAATCAGAGAAAAAAGGTTTTGCGAGGCCCGAACTTTTGCTTCCCGCAGGCAATCTTGAGAAATTGAAAATCGGCCTTCAATATGGCGGAGATGCTTTTTTTATGGGATTTTCGCCTTTTTCACTTCGCGCGAAAGAGGGAGGGTTTGATAAGGACTCGTTTATTGAAGGAGTTTCTTTGATACGTGGGGCCGGAAAGACTTTTTATATGACGATCAACGCATATTTGCGCGGTGGGAAATTTGATATTTTTAAAGATCATATTGATTTTGTACGCAAAGAGCTTATGCCGGACGCCATTATTGTGGCCGATCCCGGGGTTTTTCAAATGCTTCGCGAGTATTATCCCGAAGCGGTTTTGCATATGTCGGTGCAGACAAATATCACAAATTACATGGCGGTGGATTTTTGGAAAAAGCAGGGAGCATCCCGAATTATTTTGCCCAGAGAGCTGACGCTGGATGAAATTTCGCGCATTCATGAAAATGTGCCGGATATCGAGCTGGAAGTTTTTGTTCATGGTGCGATTTGTATGGCTTATAGCGGTCGCTGTCTGCTTTCAAACTGGATGACCGAGCGTGACAGCAATCAGGGATCATGCAGTCACAGTTGTCGCTGGAAATACAAAGTTTATGATGAGACTTCGATGGAAAAGCGGAAAAAAGAGCTTTCAGGCGGGCAAGTTGGAAATGGTCACAAGGATCTTGGTGATGGGCAAATTTATCTTGAGGAAGAGAAACGTCCGGGGCAGTTTATGCCGGTTGATGAAGACGAAAACGGTACATATATCATGAATTCCAAGGATAATTGCTGTTTACCGTATTTGAAAGAGCTTGCCGAGGCCGGAGTTTGCAGTTTCAAGGTGGAAGGGCGAAATAAAACCGAATATTATTTGGCGACGGTTGCAAAGGCTTATCGCAGGGCAATTGATGATCTCATGGCCGGTAAGAAATTTGACAAAAGTTTAATTGACGAGATCAATAAAACGGCAAATAGGGGATTTATTCCGGGATATTTGTTTGGTTTTCCAAGTGATGTGCCGGATGTGCATTATGCCAGCAATGCGCCGATGCAGACGCATAAATTTATCGGCATGGTTACGGGTGAGCGAGAAAAAGCGGATTTGTATAATGTTTCGGTGAGAAATCGCTTGAATAAGGGCGAAATTGTTGAGGTGATGACGCCGGATGAGCAGTTTGAAGTGAAAGTTGATGAGATGTTTGATGTTGAAGGTAGGGAACTCGATGCAATACATGGTGGAGCAGGGGAGAGGATTTTGGCTTTGCGCAAAGGATTGCCGGTTGGTGCGATGTTGCGGGTGAAGTGTGCGGCTTAGTACCAAGTGCGCATTTTGTTGACAAATATTATTTCAGTAGTAGTATTCCGGCATTTATAGCTTTGTTTTATGCTGAAGTTACACGGAGTTGGTGAAGATGTGGTTGATGCAGAACTGCCATTTGAGAAATCTGAAAAACGTGAATTTGGTGAAAGAAGACCTGCTATTCCGGATGGAGAACTTGTTTCATGCTATCGGAGACATCTTGTCAAAACAGTAGACGGATTGATTGCCGATCCAGTTGACTCGTTAACCGCCAGCACAATAAAAGGATTATCTGTCAGAATTGAACGATTTTTGACTTCTCCTGTGGCTTTGTCGGCGGATTTTACTGCCGATGTCGCTAAATTTTTGGGGTATGATGTGGCTGAACTCTTAACGTCCGGGGTTGTACCCGTAATTGTTGAAAAAGACGGAAATCCTTATGGCAAGCCTTGGCACGGTAAAAGTGCTTTGAGGGAGAGGCTGGCGCGTGCTCAGGGTCATTTATTGCCTGATTATCGGGAAGAGCCAAATGGCCGTTTTCGTCTGGTAAATTCGCCGATTCCTTTGTGCAGGTTTGTTGAGCCGACAAAACCTGGTGATCTTGTTGAGGCTTGGGATGAGGATGAGCTTGGTTTTCAGCTTGATGATCGTCAGGCCGGTCATATGACTGTAACCTGCTTTGAGGTTCCAAAGCCAGAGGGCAAAAGTGATAAGCCGGAAGGAAAATGGTCAAATATGGCAACCGTTCCGGTAGCGGAAATCGGTACTCATCCAAATAATCAGGCCTGGCATTATGGTGCGGCTTTGTTTGAAGGAATTGGAGTGGAATATGCCGATGATGGAGAAGTGTATGCTTTTAGATTGGTAGATCATTGGAGAAGAATGAATAATGGTGCTGCAAAAATAGGTTTGCCACCAATTCCTTTGGCCAGATTCAGCAAAGCGGTAATGGATACTATCAGGGCAAATCGTGCCTATATTCCGCCTTATGGAAAAGGTCGTTTGTATGGCAGGCCGAATTATGTTGATTATGGTCATCATTTAAAAGTTGGCAATTCACGTACGGCTTTGCTTTGTTGTACCGCTGTCCCGATTGGGACTGCAGATGCTTATCATCCAATTACCGATAAGCCTATACAGGCTGCACTGGCTCGTGGCCTTGCAAGAGCGGTAAAAGGTGGGTCAGGTGATGTTAAGCTGGCCGGGAATTATGCTGGTAATTTGGGACTGCTTAATATTATTCGTGATTTTAGGGATATACAGCATCCTAATGGATTTAAAGGCGGTTTGCTTTTTTCCGATCCTACCGGCACAGAAGTTCGTGAATCACATGCTTCAGGTGAGGTGTTTGTGCAATACGGTTCCGATGGTAGACATAAGCTTGTTATTCCTTCGCTTAAGGATGGAGACATTCTGGATAGCGTCACCAGCAAGACTATTATAGAGGTTGCTGCTGATTTGGGTTATGCAGTTGAAGTGAGACACATTTCAATTGATGAAATTGATCAGTTTGATGAAGCTTTGGGTGTTGGTACTGCTGTTGGCGTTTCTCCAATTCATGAAATATCTGTTATAAAGCTTGAGCATGGTGTTGAAATTGAAAAAACGGTCAAATACTACGAAGATGGTACGACACAATTTGGCCGTGGTGAAGCAGGTCAGGCTTTGTTTGATTACTTGTGTGCTATCAAGGCGGGTAAAGTTGCAAAATACAAGGAGCAGTATCTTACACGGGTGGATTTTGACGAGGAGTTATCTTTGGAGGAAGGGGCCTAGCATTTTCTTCAATTTTTCTGCATCTTTTTCTTTATCGTCCGAGCGTTTGAAAACTATTTCCGCTGATTCTTTGTAACGTGTGTGTCTTTCTTTGTATAAGTGTTTCATCTCTTCTTCCAGCGATTTTTTGTTGGTCAGAGGCGGTCTTTTTTTGGAATTTAAAATTCGTTTTGCGCAAATTTCCGGCTTTGTATTGAGATAAACGATAATTCCGTTTTTTTTGAGTTCCCGCTCATTTTCCGGATCAATGATGCAGCCGCCGCCGGTAGCAATGACTGTTTTTTTGAGCTTGGCGATTTTTTTTGTTACTTTATTTTCCAGTTTGCGAAAAAATTCCCATCCATTTTTCTCCACTATTTCTTTTATTGTAGAGCCTGTTTCTCTTTCAATTTCCTCATCCAGATCAACAAAATTCATCTCCAATTTTTCGCTCAAAATTTTCCCGAGTTTACTTTTGCCGCTGCCGCGCAGTCCTGTCAAAACTATGTTTCTAGGCATGATTAAAATATTTCTTAAAAAATATGGCTATCATTAGGGCAATAATCGTTGTTACGCCTCCAAAAAATATAGCTTTATCATAGCCGAAATTTTCCCCCAATGGACCAAAAACAAGTGATCCGATCGTTGTTCCGATGGAGCTTATAAGAATTACCATGCTGTTGTTACCGCCCATTCTCCCGCTTTCAAAAATTTTGGTGATTCCATAGGCAAGAAAGAAAAATGTCAGAGCATCGCCGATTTCGTGGACCGCTCTAAACGCAAATGAGGTCGCTGGATTTTTGATTGTCATTAAAATGTGTCCTGCGCCGCTTAAAAAAAGTCCCCAAAAGAAAATATTTTCACCTTTAAATTTTGCGAATTTTTTTGCCATCAATTTCACGGTTGGCGCCATAAAAATAATTGCAATGCCCATATAGAGGCCTATTTGCAATGTGTTCAAAGCAAGATTATTTTTCAAAAAGAGGCTATAGCTGGTGATTTCCGCGCCGACATGTAGATAGAAGAGCATTATTATAAGTAGAAAAATCAGTACTTTTCCTTTTAGAAGATCATTTTTGTAATGCAACAAATCAAATTTTGTAATTTGATTTTCCGGCAATAGGTGAAAAGTCAAAATGCTTGTGATGGCGTAGATGATGCCGATAAAGAGAAAAATGTTTTCGAAAGTGTAATCAATTGCAAGGAGATATCCGGCAAGGATTGTTATTCCGCCTATTCCAAGATAATTCAAGCTGTGGAAAACGCCGATTTGCTCTGAGACTATTTCCTGCTCTGTGGTTTTGTAAAAAAGGCTTTCAATTGAGGCTTTGTAAAGGTTTTTGCCGATACGTCCAAGGAAAAAAAGCAATGCGAGTGGTAGAAATGTCGTGCTATATACCATTCCGAAATATTGAAGCGCCATTAAAATAATCGCAATTGTGACCAGATTTTTTGATTTCAATTTGTCGCTTCCAAGTCCGGAAGGCAAAATAGTAATCAAAGCCGTAATTGTGCTGATGCCGAAAAGAATCCCTATCTGCAGCCCTGAAAGACCGATATTTACGAAGTGAATCGCCATAAAAAAGACCAGCATCATATCGAGGCTTTTGATGATTGTGTTCAGGATGGAGATTATTAAAATCGGAGTTGTTTTTTTCATTCTTGAACTTTTTTTAAATCTTCAAAAAAATCCGGATAGCTTTTGTTTACGCACTGCGGATTTTCGATTGTCAGACCGGGAAATTTGTTTTTCAAAATGCCGAAACACATCGCAATCCGATGATCGTCATAAGTTTTAATTGTTATTTTTTCATTGGTCAATTTTACAGGACCTGTGATTTTTATGTAGTCTTTTCCGCTTTGTACTTTGACATTGAATTTGGCGATTTCATTTTTGAGAGCTTCGATGCGATCAGTTTCTTTGATGCGCAAATTTGCGATATTGTGAATTTTGGTTTCACCTTCGGTAAACATCGCCAAAACCGCAAAAGTCATGACCAGATCAGGACAGGCGTTCATGTCTATTTTACCGAGTGATTTTAGTTTTTTGGGGCCGCGGATTATTGTGCCGTTGCCGCTTTTTGTAATTTTACAGCCCATTTTTTTTAAAAATTTCAGGAAAATGATGTCACCTTGTAGTGACGGGTGGAAAATGTTCGTCAATTTTATAGCAATTTTAGGATTTATAGCTGCATAAGCCCCAAAATAAGAAGCGGAAGACGCATCTCCTTCTACATCATAAATGAAGGGATTTTCGCTAAATTGCATTATCATTTTTTCTGTCATTTTTATGTAAGGGTGTGAAATGATTTTGCCTATCAGCTGCAATTTTAAGGGTTTTTTCAAAAATGGGCCGATCATCAGCAATGCGGAAATATATTGACTGCTTAGGTCTGCAGGAATTTTTGCGATGCCTCCTTTTGGCATTTGTGGATGAATGATGACAGGTGGGCAGCCATTTTTTGTCTGAATGTCTGCTCCAATTTGATTAAGAGCGTCTGTCAAAGGTTTAATTGGTCTTTGTTCCATTCTTTTGTTTCCGGAAATTACCACGGTGTTACCGGATAGAGTTGATAGAGCGGTTAAAAAGCGCGTTGTTGTGCCGGCATTGTCTGTATAGATGGTTATAGGATTATTCGTTTTTTTGAATGTTCCCTTGATTTTTATTGTGGGTTTTTTTTGAATTATCTTGAAACCAAGTTTACGCAATCCCTCGATCATATATTTTGTATCATCGCAAAGCGCGGCGTGATGAATTACAGTTCCTTTGCCATGTAGAGCTGCCAGTATCATTGCCCTGTTGGTGATGCTTTTTGAACCTGGGAGGGTAAACTTTGCAGATCGTGCTAGGCTTATCGGCATTTTACTTTGTGAATTTTTACTTTTCCTATGCGTTTTGGCAGGACGAAGTGTATCTGTCCACCATAGCATTTTTTGTCCGAACTTAGATATTTGATTTCCGGTTTTTTTATTGTTGTCGTAGGCAATCCGGCTCTTTTGATCAATGCTCTGATTCTCTCTGCGGTTTTTGATTTCAGATATCCTTCTTTTACGGCGATTTCATTGGCAAGTACCATGCCGATGGCGACCGCGAAGCCGTGAAGTAAAGTATAATTGCTTTGTTTTTCAAGCGCGTGGCCGTATGTATGGCCGTAATTCAGTTTCATTCTTGTCAAGTTCTCGGTTTCATCTTTTTCCACGACCTTCGTTTTGATTTTTACCGATTTTTCAATGATGTAAAGTATAGCTTCTTTATCTAGATTGAGGATTTTTTCAAGATTTTTTTCCAGATATTTGAAGAAGCGTTTATCGCAGATGACTGCGTATTTAATGATCTCAGCCAGGCCGTTTTGAATCTGGTTTTTTGGCAGTGTTTTCAGAAAATCGATATCAATATAGACAGCTTTTGGCTGAGCGATTGTGCCTAGCAAATTTTTGCCGCTTTCAATGTCTACACCGGTTTTGCCTCCGATTGCCGAATCCACCATGGCGAGAAGTGTCGTAGGAACCTGAATGTAGGGAATGCCTCTCATATAGATTGATGCGAGAAAGCCGGCCAGATCACCCACAACACCGCCACCTAATGCAATTATGGCATCTTTTCTGTCAAAACCTTTGGCGATCATTTCATTTGCGAGTTTTTCAATTGTATTTATTTGCTTTGATTTTTCGCCTTTGTTGAAGGTGAAAATTTCTGCCGAGATTTTTTTATTGTTGAAATTTTTCAGGATGTTTTTGCCAAAAAGTTTCTTGGTTATCGAATCGGTGATGATGGCATATTTTTTGCCGATGGGGGATTCTTTGAGTAGAGCTGCCAGGTCTTTTGCGAGCCCTTCTCCTATGAAGATTTTGTATGAATTGTCTACTTTTTTCTTGAGTTTGGTTTTGATGATTTGCATTTTGCGTATTTTAATATGCAATTTTTTAAAAATGACGATTAACCGCTTCAGCTATTGGTTTCAGATTTTCATATAATTTTTCAAATTCCTCCGGTGTAATTTGTTGCTCGGCATCAGAAAGCGCTTCTTCAGGATTTGGATGTACCTCTATTATGAACCCATCTGCGCCGGCTGCAATAGCAGCTTTGGTCATTGGAGCAAGTAAGGAGCGTTTGCCGGTTGCGTGGCTTGGATCAACAATAATCGGCAGATGACTCAATTCTTTTATCAGTGGTACCGTTGCTAGAGCAAAAGTGTTTCTGGTGTCTTTTTCGAAAGTGCGAATTCCGCGTTCGCAGAGAATTACTTCATTATTTCCGTGGGCAAGAATGTACTCCGCAGCCAGCAGCAGTTCTTCGATAGTTGCAGAGAGTCCACGCTTTAGGAGAACCGGCTTTTTTATCCTGCCGAGCTCTTTTAACAGTTCGAAATTTTGCATGTTGCGTGCTCCCATCTGGATGATGTCTGTATATTTGCATACTTCGTCGAGGTCGCGTACGTCCAAAGCTTCCGTTACTACGGCCATTTTGTGACGATCCGCTGTTTCTTTTAAAATTTGCAGTCCTTCTTTGCCCAAGCCCTGAAAAGAGTAGGGGCCGGTTCGAGGCTTGTATGCGCCGCCGCGCAAAATCTTGATTCCCATTTCGGCAAGTTTTGCGGCGGCGCATTCCATCTGCTGTTCTGATTCCACCGAACATGGTCCGGCCATTGCTACAAGTTGCTGGCTTCCTATTTTCACTCCGTTGACTTCAATAATTGTCGGTTCGGGATGCGTTTCGATGCTTACAAGCTTGTATGGTTTTACCACTCGCATGACTTTGTCCACTCCTTCAAAAGATTGCAGGTGGCTCATGTCCAGGTCTCTTTCTTCACCGATTACAGCTATCACAGTTCGTTCTACGCCATAGAGTGGGACAGGTTTCAGCCCCCGTGCTTCTAGTTCCGTCATGATTTTTACGGCTTCACTTTGCGGTCTTCCCGCTTTCATTACGATAATCATATGATGATTGTTAGGTTATAATTAAATACTCATGCAGTTCTTGCATGAGGCCCGGGTTGTTTTGATTCTATTTTACAACCTCATGCAGCTTTTCCCAAAAAAGTAAAATAAAAAACGTCGAAGTGGAAACTTCCGATTTTCTGCGTTTGATTTACTTTCTTATGCATGAGTGTGAATATTGTAGTTGGATGTTATTTTAAGTACATTAACTTTGTCAATTAAATTTAATTTTCTCCAAACCGATTTATGATCATTGATACACATGCACATCTCATGTTTGAGCAGTTCAATGATGATTTTGATGCTGTGCTTACAAATGCAAAGGAGGCCGGTGTCTCTAAAATTGTGAATATTGGTTGTGACGAAAAATCATCAAAACAGGCAGTTTTGACGACTGAAAAAGATTTGGATTTATTTGCAGCGGTTGGCATGCATCCTTATGAAGCCGCCGATTGCACTGAAAAATTGATGAAGGAGTGGGAACAGTTGATTCATGAAAATCAAAAAGTTATTGCAGTGGGGGAGACAGGTTTGGATTATGTGAAATCAAAGGCATCGAAAAATGTGCAGCAGAAAGCTTTTAGGATGCAATTGCAGTTGGCCAGAATGGTTGATTTACCTGTGATTGTGCACAATCGCGAGGCGGATGAAGACTGTTTGCAAATATTGGGCGAATTCAGTGAGGTAAAAGCGGTTTTTCATTGTTATGCCAGCGATCTTGCTTTCGCAAGAAAGGTTTGGAATGCAGGCCATCTGACTTCTTTTACAGGGATCATCACGTATAAGGGCAATGATGCTTTACGTGAAGTTGTAGCCGCTTGTCCGATGAATATGTTTATGGTTGAGACCGATTGTCCTTTTTTGGCTCCGCAGAAATATCGCGGACAACGTAATGAGCCTGCGTATGTTGTTGAAACTTTGAAGATTATTGCCGAGGTTAAAGGAATTGATTTTGAAAAGGTGCGTGAATCGGCTTATGTGAATACATTAAATTTTTTTTATAGAATTGGGAATTTAGGACAAATTTTTTAGCGGAATGCTGAAAGACGTGTAATGCGGTTCCCTAAGTAATTTGATTACTTCACTCACTTCTTTGAATTTTTCAGCATTAGCAATGTTGCTAAACCCAAGCTTTTTGCCTTCCTGTTGCCTTTTTTCGACATGACTTGTTTTTCGCAATTCTCCCGATAGACCGACTTCACCGAAAATAATGGTGTTTTGAGGTATCGATAATTTGACTTTCGATGAAGCAATCGCCATTAGTACAGGCAAATCGCATGCCGGCTCGGTAAGCTTTATACCGCCGACCACATTTACAAAAACATCCTGATCCTGCAGATTTATTTTTGCGTATTTTTCCAGTACGGCAATAAGAAGTTGTAAACGATTCAGATCAAATCCGTTTGCTGTCCTTTTGGGGTAGCCAAAAGGGCTTTTTGCTACCAAAGCCTGAACTTCTACCATCAGCGGCCTTGTGCCCTCAATTGTAACTGTGATGGCGGAGCCGATTGCATTTTCTTTTCTGCCATCGAGTAGCTGTTTTGAAGGATTTTGAACTTCACGAAGTCCTTCCTGATTCATCTCAAAAATGCCGATTTCATTGGTTGAGCCGAAGCGGTTTTTGAAAGTTCTAAGTAAACGGAAGTCATGAAAACGGTCTCCTTCAAGCTGCATTACCGTGTCTACGAGATGCTCCAGTACTCTTGGACCTGCCAGATTGCCATCTTTTGTTACATGTCCGATCAAAATAATTGTAGTGCTGTTTGTTTTTGCATATTCCATAAGACGTTCGGTGCAATATCTCACTTGAGTGATTGATCCGGCAGCTGAAGGAATATCGAGGCTGGAAATTACCTGGATTGAATCAATAATTACAAATTCCGGCTTGGTGTTCTTAAGAGTTTCCAAAATACTTTCTAAATGATAATCATTTACGGCCTGGAGATTTTTTTCACACAAACCGAGGCGTTTTGCTCTTAATCCTATTTGCTCAATTGATTCTTCAGCGGAAATTAAAAGCACTGAGTGATTCTTGGCGATATTATTGGCTATTTGTAGTGTCAAAGTCGATTTGCCAATGCCGGGTTCTCCACTTAGTAAATTCAAGCTACCCACAGTGATGCCTCCGCCAACTACGCGGTCAAATTCCAAAATGCCGGTTTTAATTCTTTTTTCTTCCTGATTCGCAAAAGTCAGCGAGACGGGGGATTTGCCACTTATTTTGTGCGGTGTTTTTGAAAGTTTATCCGCAACATTAATCACATCCTCCACAAAGCTGTTCCAGCTTTTGCAGTTTGGGCATTGTCCCAACCATTTTGTGGCTTCCTGACTGCAGCTTTGGCAGATGTAAACGGTTTTCAGTTTCATGTCGGCATTATAGGTGAGCGTACGCTCACCGTCAAGGGAACCTCGGAAAAATGCGAACTGCGGCGTCGATTGCGTCGCTTTCTCCTCGTTGTATAGCTACATACAGCTACGTCGCAAGTTCCTTATCTCCTTGCATTTCATCGTTTTTCCGAGGTTCCCAAGTGTAAATTTCACCGTATGCCTTGGCCATTTTCTTGGCATCGAACTCCTGAGTAACGCGTTTTTTGCCTTTTTCGCCCATTGATTTTCTTAGATTTTCGTTTTTTATTAATTTTTCAAGCGCTTTTTTCAATGAATCGGCATTTTGCGGTTCGACCAAAAATCCGGTTTCATCGTTTTTTACAATTTCCGGAATTCCGCCTACATTTGTAGCCACAACAGGAAGTGAGCAAATCATTGCTTCGAGATTTACCAGTCCAAAGGCTTCGCGTTGACTTGACGGCAGGACGAAGATGTTCGAGCTGCTCAAAAGTTGCGGAATGTTTTTTTGGCGGCCGAGAAAAATGATATTTGCAGTCAATTTCAGCTTTTCGCTTAATCTTTCCAAACTCCGCCTTTCTCTGCCCTCGCCGACAATTACAAGTTTTATGTTCGGAAATTCCTCAGCAAGTTGCGAAACTGCCTCGATTAAGAATTTATGCCCTTTTCTCTCATGTAATTCGGCGATTGTTATGAGTATCAAAGTGTTGAGATTTGCCTGGAAAATCTGTGTTTTTATTCTTTGAATATCCTCTTTTGTAAGCCGCAAAAGTTGCGACTGCCACCATGTTATGTCGAGGCCGTTGTGAATCATTTTGATTTTGCTTTTTTGTTTCGGATAAATCTCTTCCAAAATTTTGCGATTATTTTGCGAAATGGCGATTATTTTTGCGACGTATTTTAAAGTGAATTTTTTGAGAATATTTTTCAATGTCGACAATTTGAATGGATCATGCTCTGTGATGACAATCGGTACTTTTAGGCTTTTTCCTGCGAAAAAAGCGTAGCGACAGCTTGCGGGATTCCAGATTTGCAGATGCAAAATGTCGATTTTGTACAGTTTAATGATTTTTTTGAGCAGGATAAAATGTCGCGGATCGTGTTTGTGTTTGACGTTTATGCGAATAACTTGAATGTTTTCCTTCTTGAATTTTTGACACCAACTATCAAGTTGTGGAAAGTTGCTACAGCATAAAATCGGCTCAAACTTTGCTTTATCCAGAAATTTTGCCAATAAAAAAGTTTGCAGTTCCGCCCCACCTATCTGTGGCGTGTCGGTATAGAGCAAAATTTTCATCATTTTCATGGCGAAAGTATGATGGGTGAAAAAGTTTCTGGCAAGTTGTGAAATTTGAGCATAAAATCTTTGAGGATTTTTTTGAAAAATCCGGGCAAGTGGTGAAATTGGCAGACACGCAGCGTTCAGGGCGCTGTGGAAGCAATTCCGTGAGGGTTCAAGTCCCTCCTTGCCCACCACAGAAATCGAGCAAAGCTCGATTTCCATGCAGCTTGCCGCCTTTACCACGTGCATCTTCTGCGAAGGAGAGCTTTCATGTAAATTCTTCTATAATTTACTTTGTGCAGAAGATCTTTTTATTTTCTTGCGTATTGCAGAAATGATATCTTTTAATTCGATCCTCTCATTCCTATGATGAGTTGGATTATACAGTTCTGAATCCTCTAAAACAAAAGCATGAACTTTTTTTATTGATGCAGGTGGTAAAAATTCAGGCCGAACTCTGGATTCACTTTCTCTCTTCCAGCGCAAAGCGGCAATGTCCTTTGGAAAACGGTGACCTCCTGTTAATAATTGCAGATGTTCCAAATCGGCTCTTTTTTTAGGGGCACTTTCTATTCTTCCAATATGCAGAATGCTGTTATGACTTAGGACTCTTACATTGAATACGGCACTTTCTTCCAAATTTACTTCAGTCAAATCTACACTTCCCAGCACTCTTTCAAGAGCGCCATCAATAGAGTCTTTATCAAGTTCTCCAAAAAATTTAGGATCATTATATCCTAGTGGAGTGGAAAAATTTTTTGGAAAAGCAATGGCGTTGGCTCTGTTTCCAACACCTACTGTGGAATCAGGCATATTATGATCTTTTGCAGCAATGATTGCCCAGGGTCCTAGACAATAGGAACTCAAGAGTTTACTTATGGCTTGATGGATACCCGTTTTTAAAAAAAGATCAATCAAGCGATCTTCAAGAGAAACTTGGTGTATTTCATCGTAGGTTCTTATTGAAGGCGTTTCTAGAGAAGGCATGATTTTGTAAATATGAGTTGTAAGG
>JACQRJ010000025.1 GCA_016206505.1 Candidatus Peregrinibacteria bacterium
CGTTGTACGTTTACCTTGGTGCGATTTTAGCATTTTTTCTTTTTGCAGTTGTTTATTACTATTTGTCGATTTTTCGGCCACTTAAAAACATTCTTTTTCAAATGCAGGCTTTGATTTCAGGCAAGACTTATAAAAAAATATTCACAAAGAGAATAGATGAGATTGGGATTTTGGCTTATTTTTTCAATGCTGTAACCAAAGGCTTGAGTGAAGTAAGTTATGATATAAAAGATCGTGAACGCATGAAGGACGAGCTTACAATTGCCGCTAAATTACAAAGGGACAGTTTTCCGTTGGAGAATCCCTGTGTACCGGGTTTGCAAATTGTAGCTAAAAACAAGCCTGCGACAGAGCTTGGAGGGGACAGTTTCAATATGTTTACTCATGGTGATAAGACTTTTA
The DNA here is from genome assembly GCA_016206505.1 of Candidatus Peregrinibacteria bacterium. Classification (GTDB taxonomy): domain Bacteria; phylum Patescibacteriota; class Gracilibacteria; order UBA1369; family LOWO2-01-FULL-3; genus JACQRJ01. The sequence goes on from JACQRJ010000025.1 coordinate 403, forward strand.
TCTATATCGGGGATGTGACAGGGCATGGGGTGGCAGCAGGTCTTATCATGACTATGGTGAATTCTTTAGTTACGGTTTTTCTAGATACCGGTCTAAATGTTCTTGATATTGTAATTCATTTGAATAAATACATTAAGAAGCATGTAAAGAAAGCTATGTTTATGACTATGGTGATGCTGTGCTGGGATCATAAAAATCAAAAATTGACTTATGTTGGAGCGGGGCACGAACATATCGTTGTTTACCGTGCCAGTAGCGGGAAATGTGATGCTATTTTGACTGGCGGTGTCGCTTTGGGTATGGTTCCGGATAATTCAAAGATTGTGGCTGAGAAAGAAATAGAGTTGGCTGACTCCGATGTTGTGGTTCTTTATACCGATGGTATTACCGAGGCCAGAAATAAGGCCGATGTGCTTTATGGGCTTGCCGGTTTGCAGAAAGCTGTGAAAGAGTATGCTCCCCAGTATTCCGCGGAGGGGATTAATTTCCATCTGGCAAAGGATGTTTCGGATTACATGGAGGGGCATGTGCAGGATGATGATATGACTTTGATTGTTCTAAAAAGAGATGTTAAAAATGTCGATAATCAAAAAATTATCGATAAAACAATTAAATGGGCCGATTGAGAACAAGTGATTTTGATTTTCAACTTCCTCGCGAATCTATTGCGCAAAACCCTGTTTGTCCCAGAGATATGAGCAAGCTTTTGGTTTATGATGTTGTGAAAGATAAGATTTTTCATAGGAGGTTTCGAGATATTGTCGATTTTGTGAAATCCGGAGATGCTATGGTTGTAAATCGTTCAAGAGTTATCATGGCGCGTGTTTTGTTTGATAATAAAGAGATTTTTTTGCTCAAGAATCTTGGGGGAGATGTATGGTCATGTCTGGTTTCTCCAGGGAAATTTTTTCTGTCGGGAAAAAATTTCCCGATTACTGATTCCGCTTTGGCCGAGGTGCTCGAAGTTTTGCCAGATGCGACTCGTATAATTAGATTTAGCGACGATCCGCAAAAGCTGGGGCAGATTCCATTGCCGCCATATATCAAAAATTCAAATGCTGAAATTGATCAATACCAAACCGTTTTTGCTGTGGAAGGCGGTAGCGTTGCGGCACCGACCGCGGGATTACATTTTACTCCCGAACTTATCCGGTCACTTAAGTCATTTGGAGTTTTGTGGGAGGAAATTTTGCTGCATGTCGGGCGGGGCACTTTTTTACCTGTGAAGTCGGATTTTGTTGATGAGCACAAAATGCATAGTGAGTACTTTGATTTTTCCCTTGAGAATGCCAGAAATTTGAATTTGGTGAAGCAAAATGGCGGCAAAATTTTTGCAGTTGGTACTACCAGTGTGCGTGTTCTTGAAAATTGTTTTGCTGACGGAAAGTTTCGCCGAGGGAACGGGGAAACCGATATCTTCATCTATCCGGGTAAATATGACTTCAATGCCGTTGATGCGCTTGTGACAAATTTTCATTTGCCTAAGAGTACTTTGATTATGCTTGTGGCTGCATTTTTGCAAAGTAAGGGGGTTTCTGACGGACGCAAAAAAATTTTGGGAATTTATGAAACGGCCAGGATAAATGATTACAGATTTTACAGTTTTGGTGATGCTATGTTGATTATTTAGCAAGCCATTTTGGCAAAATTGCCGCATTTTGAATACCTGATATTTGTTTTATTAAATCCAGATCATTTAGATTTAGTTTCCCAAGGTATAGCTCTCTTATATCTCCCCCATTTTGAACAAAACTTTTTATCTGGAAATAGCCCTTATAATAAATGTAATCCTTGGTGAAAGCTCCTCCCTTTTTCGTATCCATAAAGCCTCTTTTCGCCTTTAAAGCTGATCTGAAAGCATTTTTAGGTGGAATGCCGAGTGCAAAAAGATTGTGGTAAATATCGGAAAAACCGCCTCCCTTCAGACCAATATCTATTGCAAGAACATGTGCCTGAGCTTTGTAATTTTCTTCAAATGAGATGCCGCATTGTTTTTCGACGTTATACATTGCCAATCCTTCCTGAGTTTCCAGATAATCCGCAAGTCCGCGATTAAACAATTCGTATGGCTGCAATTTGCCATTTTCTGCCGTCAAAATATGAGTTTCTATTTCGTGAACAATAAGCGATTTGATTCTGTCTTTTGAAAATTTAACGTCACTGCGAATGAAGAGGCAATTATTTTTTCCTGCTACGCAGCCAGAAACCAAATTTTCCTTGATTTTCACTTTCCATTTTTTCAATCCATATTCCAGGAAAGCTTTTTCAAATTCCGTTTTGACCTCTTTTATATTGTACAGTTCCTCTTCTTTTTGATCATTCTTGTGTAAATTTCTGATGATCATATCTTTGCAATGGTTAATATCTTCCGCGGTAGGCTTTCCAAAAAGTTTGGCGGTGATTTCACTGAAGCCCTCTTCATCTATAGATTCGAGAAGGGCTATTTTGTCTGAAATTTCACGTTTTTTTGCCTCGTATATATGCCCCAATGGGCTTTTGTCGGGAGTGATTTTGTTTAATTTGTCTATCAGATCCAGCGGATCGAATTTCAAATGAGGGTATTCAAATTGGGGGTTTTTTGCGGTGTTTTCAAAAAATTTTCCTTCCTCCTTTTCCAGGTTTAACGGACGAATGTGGTATAGTAGCTTGATTTTGTTATCGATGTTGATCAAATCCCGGTCTATTTCCGAAAAGTTTATTTTCGATTTTTTAGGTTCGATTTTTTGCGTTAAATGTCTGATTTTTTCGATGGGCGATTCTTTTCTTGGGGTTGCATCGATTAAAAAATCGCTCAAATCTCTTTTGCCGATAACCATTTTGTGTTTATCCCCGGAAATTTTTTCCACATCGACAATTGTCGAAATGCGCTTACTTTGAAGCGTGAACTTCAGTTTGAGTGTGGATTTTTCGTCGTCGTAGTTTTCAGTGTCGTCCAGGAGTCCCGCTTTTTGAGCTGCATCTTCGTCTATAAGGCTTCTTTCTTCAGTGTTGCTTATTTTCGCTTTCAATCTCAAATTCCCCTTTTTCCTTATAATTTCCACATCTTCATCTGATCGGATGACGATCTTTCCTGACAGTTGCGTAATCTCTTTTTCAACAATATTCCCAAACATATCTTTGGCAATACGCACGCCTTTTGTCGGACTCATAACTTTCAGCCCTTCCACTCTTTGCAGTCTTTTTCGAAGGGGGGCAAGATTGGCTATTTGTACCGCTAGACCGGCCCTGGCGTTTATTTCAAGCAACACGGGGCCGGAATTTTTGTCAATGCAGATGTCTACGGCAAGATAACCCAGATTTGTGATCAGTTGGACTTTTGAGGCGATCAGAAGGATATCGTCCCAGAATGGTATTTTCAGTCCGCGAATTTTTCCCATTTGATTTGGCAATTCTTCAATGATTTTGTTTTTGTAGGCTGTATGCGTCGCCTCTCCTTTGGCAATGTCGATACCAACACCAACCGCTCCGAGATGAAGATTTGCCTTGCCGTTTGATTCCTGCGTGGGCAATCTAAGCATTGCCATTACCGGTATCAAGTTGTGCACAACCAGGCGGATGTCTGGTAGTCCCGCATATGAATATCTCCCGATGCGTTCGTCGCTTATAATCAATTGTTCAAAAAAAGCGCTGTCCGCAATATTTGAGATTGAAAATCGTCCATCAAGAATGTCCGTGATGTGATCTTTCACTTCTTCCTTTCCAAGTTTTTTCCCATTATTTAAAAGATAAAAATTGTCTTTTCTGCCCAATACGGGGATTATTCCTTCTCCTCCGTAGCCATGGTTCGGTTTAATTACAAATTGCTGCGGCAAAGTGTTGAAATCAAATTTTTCCAATTCCTGATAGTCTTTGATTATTGCGTAGAGCTTTGGCACCGGAATTGTGCGTGCTGAAAGAAATTGTTTTGTTTTTATTTTGTCGTCGGCCAATTTTATGGCCTTTTTCATGTTGTATGGCCTGATGTAAAGCAAATTTCTTGCATTGATCCCGAGAATTCCATGATTTTTGAAAAACATATTATTCTTCGATATGTCTTAAAACTTCTCTGAATCGGATTCTTTCCAGGATTCTTAAACCGCTCCATCTGCCGAGGAGGATGTTTATGACAATAAGTAGAAGTACCAGTTCCGGATAGCTCATGATCAGATTTTTAATGAAGCTGAATTTGATTATTGCAAAACCAAGATTGATTTCTCCCCCAACGATGAAGTAGGCAATGATAGATACCAGGACAGTTGCAGCCATCAAGCTGATTGCGGACGTAAGCCCTTTATCGGTACGAACACTGACAAATTTCTCAACAAGTGTGCTCAGAATCAGCATCGGAAAAATGGCGATTGATAAAAATTGCGCATCGAAAAGCCCCAAATAATTACTTGCGATCAATATGAGGAAAAGTGTCAGAGATACAACGGTAATTACCACTGCCATACGCGGTACAAACAGAGTTCTGATTCTTTTCAAGACGGGACGGCTCAAGGCGCCTACGGTAATGGCTGCTGTAAGGGTTAAAAGTCCGGCATACATGCCGATAACTAAAAATGAAAGCGTGATTATTGACGGTGTATAAATGCCAAATGTTGTTACTCCCACGACTTGTTTCATAAAGGCGACGACGGTGGCAATAATAGGCAAAAGTAAAAGCAGCGCTATGGTATTGTCCGGTACTCCGCTTGTAATAAGTATGTTAAACAAATACGACATGAAATTAAGCGGTGTCAGTTTGCCGCTTTTTTCGTTGATGATTATATACTCGTATCCTCCTTCTTCGAGGGCCCTTATGAAATCCTGATCTGTTTTGGTATTGAGAAGAAAATTTATTGCAAATTCCTGTGTGACGATTATGTTTTTCGGTTGAATCAGTTCAAACTGTCTTTGGATTCGATTTGAATTGATGTCTATATCGTTCTCAATAACAACTATATTCTTCTGTACAAGGCTTTTTGCCGATAAACGTTTTTGATTGCTCTGAAGATAGCGGGACAGGGCGTTTAGACCGGCATTCTCTTTTGTCCAGGCTATGATCTGTGCGGACTTTTTGATTTCCTCGGCAGCCTGATTCATTTTCTTCGTTAAGACCTCCTCTGAGATAAATTCCGTGCTGCTTCCAAAGCTATCTATTATTTTCAGATACACACCTTTTTCTTCACCATATTTTTTGAGCAGTTCTATTCTCTCCTGTGCTTCCTTGTGGTCAGTGATTAAAATGACAGATTTTGAGTATGCGAAAACTTCCGATGTGACTGTTGATGTTTCTTTGCCATCGGTAATTGTTAATGTAATGGTGTATTTTCCCGGTGTTTTATAATTATGAAGCACTTCAACGCCTTCGTTTTTATTGCCATCTCCAAATTCCCATGAATATGTAATTTCTTTTGAAGGGTCGGGAAGAAATGACTGCGATGCATCAAATATTGTGCTTTTTTGAATTTCTACGGCCTCCGGCGTACTGATTACGGCCTTGAGCAAGCCAAGTCCTATCGGCTCAGCACTGGAAATACTTGAAATCTGTAGCGCAAGATAAAATGTTGCGAGTATAATCGTGATGATTTTTTTGAACATAATGAAATCATAGCAAAAAATCACTTGAATACCAGAAAATTTATCATCTTGACAAGCGGCGCAGCTCATTGTGCGGAGAATTGTGGGAAGCTATAAAGTCGGGTATTATATTATGAAACAAAAATCCAAATGAACGGTGGTTTCCCAAAAATTGCTTTAGCTTTGCTCACTATCCTGATAGTGGTTTCGTTTACTTCTTTTGCGCAGGATGAAGGAAATAATTTTGTAGTCAAAAATGCTTTGGTTGAACAGCAAAATGAAGTATTGCCACTTAAGGGTAATTTGCCGGCTCCCATTGAAATCAAGTCCGAAATCTATCCTCCGGAACAGGTTGTAAAAATGCAAAGTGAAAAGGGTAAAGTGAAAGTGCGCCTGACCGATGCTTTTGGGGACGGAGTTCCCGGTCATAAGGTGAAGTTGATTTCAAGTATTACAGGTGGTCAAATTGACGTTTTGAGCGACTCGACCGATGAGAATGGGGAAATTGTTTTTGATGTAGTGGCGGATAGTGCCGGTGTGGCAACTTATTCGGCATATGATTTTACCGATGATAAAGTCCTAACTTCTAAAGCAAAAGTGGTTTATTTTGATGAGGCCGATTTTATTTTTGCGAATGATTATTCTTTTGCAGCCGTGGGCAACAGTGCGGGTCCTATAGATAAGCTTGAATTTGACGATGTGCCTGAATCTATTAATGTCGCTCAAACTTTTGATCTTAAGGTGAAGGCCCTGGACAGCGTGGGGCAGACTGTTTTGAATTATACTGGAACTGTGCGATTTTCTGCCGTTGGCGTAAATAGTACTTATGCAACTCTTCCTGAAGATTATACTTTCACCGCTGCGGATCAGGGCGAACATGTTTTCAGTCTGGCGTTTAGTTTTTCTCAGCCAGGTACATATAATCTTGAGGTTAGAGATACCGAGAATTTTGCGGTTTTCGCTGAGAAAACATTTATAGTGCAGCAGGGTGGCGCGGCATCCCAGACTGCGGCTAATGCTCTAAAAATCCTCACTCCCCTGCCGGGCACTTCCAGTAATAAGACTCAAGTGATTAGCGGTACGGCACCTGCGGGCGCTAAATTGAAAGTTTACGACAATGACAAAGAAATTGCTTCAATTGTTTCCGATGTGAACGGCCAATTTTCTTTTACCACAGGGTCTTTGGTTGATGGTGCGCATGAAATTTATGTAGCGCAGGTTAATGATATTGGAACTATCACAGCTTCCAGTACTACCGTTACAATTATTGTCGACACAGCTGCTCCGGAGGTTTCAAAGGTTGAACTTGAGCCTTCCGATACGGTTTCGGCTGGTTCGGTTTTTAAAGTTAAACTATTTACCGCTGAAAAGTTGTCCAAGGCAGCTGCGGTTTTTGAAAGCAATATTTATGATTTGAATGACAGTGGCCAGGGGTTTTACGAGGCTGCTATTTCAGCTCCGATCGCTTTTGGAAATTATCCCGTGGATATCGTGCTTACAGATCAACTTGGAAATGAAACAAAAATGGATGACGCGGCAGTTTTGAAAGTTGGAGGACTTTCGGCTTCTGTAAGTAATCTTGGTGATGTAAGTGGTTTGACAGTAACACCTTCCGATCATAGAATTACTTTGAATTGGCAGGCTCCAAGCGCTTTTACCGGTATTTTGAAAAATTATCGTGTTTTCTATGGAGTTTCTCCAAATCAATTAACTGAGGCGATTGATACTTTTACAAATGCGACCACCTGGTATATTGCAAATTTAAAAAATGGCACAGAGTATTTCTTTGCTGTTGTAGCGGTCGATGACAAAGGAAATGTGAGTCCTCATTTCAGCAATATAGTTTCTACGGTTCCAAATCCCGCAGTTGTACAAACACAGCCTGTTTCCGTGCAAAACGGCTCTGCCGGCAGTGAAGCATTGGCCGAAATGGACAGCGATGTGAGTGAGACCGGTCCGGAGATCTGGTGGATTGTTCTACTTTCTTTGGTCGCGGGATATTTTTATAATTGGTCTTCAAAGCGCAGGGATAGTTTGCTAAAATCCCCGCATGAACTTGACTAGTTTTTTGGCCTTCTTTTTGCAGTTTGTGAACGTACTTGGAAATCTGCTTATTTACGCAATCATTGCCAGGGTGCTTTTGTCTTGGTTTTCAATGGGAAGCTCCGGGACACGAGGAAGAGTTGCTGCCGTTATTTATGATGTTACTGATCCAATTCTTAATCTTGTAAAGAAAATGCCTCATACTATCGGTATGATAGATCTTTCGCCGATGATCGCTTTGATCGCTATTGATCTGCTGAAAGCTGTATTTCTTTATTTCGTAGCTTATCTGATCACTTTTATATGAAAATTTTCTCTTCAAATTTGGGGAAAAAAGTTGATCTCAAGCCCCTTGCAGATGGCAAGGTGGGGATGTATGTGTGCGGTCCGACTGTTTATGACCTGGCGCATTTGGGGCATGGGCGCAGTGCCGTAAGTTTTGATGTGATGAGACGTTACTTTTTGTTTAAGGGTTATGATGTCAAATATGTTTCAAATTATACCGATATTGATGACAAAATGATAAACAGAGCTGAGGAAGAGAAAATTTCAGTTGCAGAGCTTGCCGAGCGCATTATTCCCGAGTATGAAAAGGATTATGCGGCTTTGGGCATTATGAAACCAGATGTTTTACCGAGAGCGACTGAGTATATTGAGGAAATGATTGAAATAATTCGTCGGCTCGAGGGTCTCGGTCACACTTATTTGCTTGATGATGGGGTTTATTTTGATGTGGCTACTTTTGAGGATTATGGGAAATTTTCGGGGCAAAATTTGGATGAGCTCAAAATGGGCGCAAGAGTTGATGTGAAGGAGGGAAAGCGCAATCCTCAGGACTTTGTTTTGTGGAAATTTAAAAAAGAGGGAGAGCCATTTTGGACAAGCCAGTGGGGAGAGGGGCGACCGGGATGGCATATTGAATGCAGTGCGATGAGTTTCAAAAATTTGGGCGAGCAATTTGATATTCATGGCGGTGGTCTGGATTTGAAATTTCCTCATCATGAATGTGAAGTGGCTCAGTCTTTGTGCGCTTTCGGGTCTGGCAATTTTGCGAAATACTGGCTTCATAACGGTTTTATAAATGTTGATAATGTGAAAATGAGCAAGAGCTTGGGGAATTTTTTCACTTTGCGAGACATCTTCTCCAAGTACAAGCCGCAAGTCGTGAGGCTGATGTACTTGCAGACTCATTATAGAAATCCGATAAATTTTTCTGCGGAGTTGCTGGATCAGGCGAAGGCGGGACTTGAGCGGATTCATACTTTCGTGATGTGTTTGAAAGTTGATTATGAAAAGTTGCCTCAGGGCAATGGCGGCGAACTTTATGGCGAAAAGTGCCTGGAGGATTTTGTATATTACATGGATGACGATTTTAATACGTCTGGTGCTTTGGAGGCTGTGTTTAGTTTAATTTTTCATATAAATTCGCTGAGGTGTTTTCGAACTTTGACTAAGGATGAAGTCGATTCGGCAGAAAGTGCTTTAAAATCTGTGGATAAGGTTTTGAGTTTGATATTTTTTGAGGAGGAGGCGTTGTCTAGTGATATTGAGGCCTTGATTGAGGAGCGTGAAGAGGCTCGAAAAGCCAAAAATTTCAAGCGCTCAGATGAGATTCGCGATCAACTTTTGAAGGAAGGGATTGTGCTTGAGGATACGTCCTTTGGGACAGTTTGGAAGAGGACATGAGCAAATCGTAGATTTTGTAAATGCTGCCGGCACCCATTGTTACGATTACGTCGTACTTTTGATAGTTTTTCTTGATGTACTCTGCAGTTTGCTTCAGGTCATGCCCATAAACAACTTGAGGATGATTTTTTGCAATCGCCTCAACCAGGTCTTCCGTTTTGACACTTGCCAAATCTTCTTCACTATCGCGAACCGCATAAATATCAGAAATCAAAACCGTGTCCGTGTCATTAAATGATATGGCAAATTGAGGAAGAAAATTTTTGGTGCGATTATATTGATGCGGTTGAAAAGCCGTTAAAATGCGTGCTTTGGGATATTTTTCCCGAATTGCCCCTAGAGTCACTTCTACTTCTGTGGGGTGATGAGCATAATCATCGATAAAAAGAGTTTCTCCCAGGATTTTTCCCTTATTTTCCATGCGTCTCCATGTGCCTTGAAAACTTTTCAGGGCAGCCAGAATCACGTCATCTTTCACCCCCAATTCTTGGCAAACTGCTGCTGCCAATCTGGCATTTTCTAGATTGAAGCTTCCGGGAATTTGCAGTTTTATGTGTAGAGAAGAGGGAGGAATGTTTTTCACTCCACCGATCGATTTACTCGAAATCAATTTTCCGCCCGGTTTGATGTTTTTTAGAAATTTGTGAAAGGCTTCAGAATAATTCCGTTCATTTTTAAAATAATCCAAATGATCGGCTTCAATATTTGTAATGATCGCAATTTCAGGCTTGATAGCCAAAAAAGATTCGCGATATTCGCAGGCTTCCAGTACGAGATATTTTGATTTCCCGATGCGATAATTTTCATTGTTAAATTGCGGAATTTTTGTACCAATTACCACCGTGGGGTCAAATCCGGCCTTTTCCAAAATAACCGCAATCATCGCTGTAGTTGTAGATTTCCCATGTGTTCCGGCTACTGCAATTGTAAAGTATTTCTCTGTAAGGGTGCCCAGAGCCTGTGGATAACTGAATATTTTTATGCCAAGTGACTGAGCTTTTTCAAGTTCGACATTTGATTCAGGGATTGCAGGGGAATAGATAACAAGGTCACAATTTTTTGGAATATTTGATGCGCTATGTCCAATATGTACACCTATCCCCTTTTCTTTCAACTTTGCGCTTATTTCAGATGATTGCATATCCGAGCCGGAAACGATTTTTCCTTCACTTTTGTAAATTTGCGCCAGTGCTGAAACGCCGATGCCTCCTATTCCAATGAAATGTACTGTTGTCATATACCGCAAGTTTAGCTAAATTTTAAGAAAAATACACCCAATGTCTCTTCGTTTTTCACATACATCTGGTCTGACCAAAATGATTATTATTATTGAATTCATTTTGGTGGCATATCTTGTCTATTCTTTGACGAAAAATGTTTATGACAGCTACCTTGTGGATCAGTATATCGAGACTTTCAAAGAGGAAAATGCGCGCATCGAGGCTGATAATAAGCAGAAAAATGAAGACTATCTTTATTTCACTTCCGAGGAATATATCGATAAAATCGCCAAGCAAAATCTGGGACTGGTAAATCCGGGGGAAGAAGTGATCGTACTGTCACCCGAGGTGCTTATTGATGAGGTAAATGAGGAAATGGCACTGAATGATGATGTTGCTCGTTATTCGGGCTTAAAAAATAGCGAAAAATGGTGGCAATTCTTTTTTGGGGAGTAATGTCTTGCGGCTGCTGTTTTATTTCTGTATAAATCTTAGGCACAAACTTTAATCGGCGCGGGGTAGAGCAGTGGCAGCTCGTCGGGCTCATAACCCGGAGGTCGGCGGTTCGAATCCGCCCCCCGCAACCAAAAAGTGTTTTTGTGTTTGTTTGAATTTAGCCCGCAGATAGTGCTTGCTCCATGTGTTTTCCGAGCATGGCGCCGTGTCCAACACTGCGTGAATTATGAACGTAAATTGGTGTTTTGTCTCGGAAATATGCATGTGAGTATGCGCTTGATTTGCCGATTGCCACTTCTACTATTTTGCCTTTTTGGGAGGCAAAATCTTTTAGGGCCTGTGCGATTTTAGGATTCCATACCGCATCGTTGGCAAAAATTCTGGTTATGCGATCGTTCAAGTCTCCCGCTGTCAAAATTCCCTTGATACCAAATCCACCCTGACTGTATCCGGAAATTTCGATAGTTTTGAACTGAGTGCCTGCAATGCCTTGCGCTTGATCGATGATACTTTTGAAATTGCCCGGAACATCCAACTGTGCGTATTTTTTGATTTTGTCATTTTTCCTTCTTCCTTCTATGAATACCAACCCCATTTTTCCGCCATTTTTCCAATATCTATCCATCGTTTTTATTAGCGAGCCTTTTGGCATGAGAGTATTTTCGATGCGCCCACCGTCTCCCGGCAAAAACACTTTGCATTTGTCGCAATCCTTCGGAGTTATGACGCAAATTCTGTATCCCGTACTCTGGTTGGTTACTATTTCCGCTTTGAAGCCCATTTCACGTAGTTGATTCATGTATGAGTCCAAGTCCTTTGGTAATTTCTCTGGTGCCGGTGCGTCTGCTTTTCGAGGTTTTTCCTTGGGCGCACTTGGCCTTTTTGGAGGTGGTATCTGCGGAGTTGTTGATTGCGGTGGCCCTCCTGGAACGTGGCGACTGTGCATTGAATCCTGTAAATCGCGTCTGTATTCCTGGCCTTCTGATGTCCTTTGTGCATATTTGGCCGCGTTCAATGTGTGCGGTCCGAAGTAGCCGTCGCTGAGCAGTCTCATATTGAAATTGGCAGATATCCCCTCTTTTGCACGTATCTTTGCTTGAAATTCCTCGACGAAATCGACAAGTTTTTTTTCATCTTTTAAATCAAGAGCCGTTTTCACTCCGAGATTTTTTGCATATTTTTCAATTTTTTCCGCACCTGTCTGTTTAATGAAATTGGCTGAATATTGTGCCTTTTTGCTAATTTTCGCATCTTCCGGATTGGTTTCTATTTTGTGTCCCGCCATTTTTTATTTTTTGTTATTATAGCATTTTCTAAGTATTTTGTAAATTGCGCAAAGTCTCCTCCTGTCTTGCGAATGGGCATCCAATCTAGTATAAATTTTAAGTTCCCATTTTTTGGCAGGGTAGCTCAGCCGGTTAGAGCGTCGGATTCATAACCCGGAGGTCGGGAGTTCGAGTCTCCCCCCTACCACCACAGAAAATGTGCTAATTTTCAATAGGGATTTGCTGAACTTTCTACGCAAGATGCTGCAC
>JACQRJ010000002.1 GCA_016206505.1 Candidatus Peregrinibacteria bacterium
ACTCAATCCTCCAAATCTTCCCGCATATTCCACAATTGTCGCTGAATATTCTCGATAGATACCACTTTTGAAAATTTCCGGAAGCAGCATCAGAAGCTCTCTAGTAAGCCGATTTCTGGAAATGCCGAGTTTGACAAATTGTGCATGGAGGTCTTTTTTTATCCCCGGGGATACTTTTCCAACCGAATGCCCGAAAGATTCAATCGTATTTTTTTCTAGATTTTTCATAAAATAGAGGTTAATTTCTTACCACAAAAATACTCCAAAAATCGGCTTCCACAAGGGTAGAAGTATAACTGTGCAACATTGAAGTGGTACGAAAATTCATTCGCAAATTTTTCATCGCGCCATTCATAAAAAATCATACAAAAAATGCAAAAAATTCATATGACCCGATTTTCGAATCAAAAAATTTCAAATCGCGAAAACCATCAGCCAAAACACAAAGATTTTATACTTCTAAAATCCGCGTCAAGCCGAAATCGGCGCAGCAGAAAGAGACAAATCCCCATTGCCAAAAACATGGAAGTATTGCAAAAATTAGCAAACAGTAACGCCTGCTCATTCAAGCCAACAAAAAAGTATCCCCGGAGACAGAAATTTTCAAAGCGAAATCCCCCTTCCAACAATAAAAAACCACCACTCTAAAGACAAAAACCACCTTTAAATTCTCGCTAAAATCTATAAAAATCACTCGGCTGATATGGATCGAGCAAATATTTTTTGCCGCTTCTTTCCCAAATTGCAGTAAAATGATCCCCGTCCAATTGCGCCGGAAATTGATGAACAATGTAAAAATCCTGATCCGCATTCAAAATCAAATTCTTCAAACTTTCCGTACAATAAAGCTGAAACTCATCCAAAAAAATTGTCGCCTTTTTAAATTTAAGCGCTTCACGAATTGCATTTTCCATCATATCCCGAAAAACTTCCGCGTCCCAAAACGTAATGAATCATAAAAGTTTCCTAAATCTCTCCTCATCTCCATACGGCCCGATCACAGCCAATTTCAGCTTCACCTCAACAAACAAATCTTTACAAACTCTTTCAATATCCTTCACCGTCACTTTGTCGATTTTTTTCATCAATTCGGCCACAGACTGCGCCTGCCCGTGCAAAAGTTCATATTTCCCCAGCAAATGAGCAAATTCCTCGCTATCCTCAAGCCCCAAAACCATTTTCCCTTTCAAATAAGATTTCGCTTTCACCAGCTCAGCCTCACTCAAACCTTTATCGCGCAACAGATAATACTGCTCAATCACCCCCAAAATAGCCTCATCAATCCTCTTCAAATCGACTCCGGCATTGGTCACAATCGCTCCCGCGTCCATGTAATTGTCCGTCGTAGTATGAATATAATAAGAAAGACCCTTCGCTTCACGCACTCCCAAAAACATTCTGCTGCTCATATTTCCGCCTAAAATCACCGCTACGAGTTTCTTCACCCAATGATCCTTGTGGGTCTCGCTATAACCCGGAAAACCCACGGCAATATGCGCCTGTTCTGTCTTCTTTTCCTGCAAAAAAATCTGCCCACCGTCCTTTTCTTCCAAAGCCTTAAATTCAAAAGCCTTGCTTCTCTCAGCCATTTCAAAATACTTAGTAACCAAAGAAACGGCATCCTCATGCTCAATGTTTCCAACAATCGCCACCACGGCATTATCCGGCGTATAAAGTTTTTCCCAATAATCCGCAAAATCCTCGTGCTTCACACTTGAAATCACTTCTTTCGTGCCGATCTGATCCCAGCCAAGCGGCTGATCCCCAAAAATCAGTCTCTCAAAATTCCAGCCGATCTGATACATTGGAGTATCCTGATACATATTATATTCTTCCAAAATCACTCCTTTTTCTTTGTCGATTTCCTCCTGCTTAAAAGCGGAATTAATCAGCATGTCCGACAAAACATCACATGCCACTTCAACACTGCTACTCGCAACTTTCACATAATAACCTGCATATTCCTTGCCGGTGAAAGCGTTAAACTCACCACCAACACTGTCAATAGCCTCTGAAACTTCTTTGGTATTCTTATATCTCTGCGCCCCTTTAAAAAACATATGCTCCAAAAAATGCGAAATACCGCGCTGCGCCTCAATTTCATAACGACTTCCCGCCCCCACCAAAACCAAAACGGTCACCGATTGTGTCCCGGGCAATTTTTCCGTCACAACTCGAAGTCCGCTTTGTAGTGTGGTTTTCCGAAACATCGGGCGAAAGTATAGCATGATATGCTATCATTCATAAGCTTAAAAACACTTTCGCATGTTCGAACGAAAAAGAACCCATACCACCTCTACAAGAAGCCCGATAGCGATAAATAAAATCAATCTTTTGATTATCGGAAGCGCTTTTGTAACAGCGATAATCTTGATTAGACTCTTCCAATTGCAAATAATCCAGCATGATTACTATCAGGAAATTGCAACGCGCGAACAATATGGTTTCGTTGAATTGCCAGCTGCCCGAGGTGAAATCATAATCAGAGATTACCATTCCAAAGAAGAATTCTTACTCGCCACAAACACCAGATTAAATTTGCTTTATGCCGACCCCGCACTTATTGCCGATCCTTCCTACCTCGCAAACCAGATTGCGCCATTGATTTTTGACCTCAACGAAGCCAAAGCTACCGACAATGAAAAACTCAAAAAACTGTCAAAAAATCTTCCCGCGGAAATCACAGAAGAAGAAAAAAACAAATTGCTGACACCACTTACCGATGAAGAACTTCGGAAAAATTTCAACAATGATCTTCTGGTAAAAATCAGCGCAAAAAGACGACAGCAAATTACACTTTTTGAAGAACTCACAAGTGAAAAAATTCAACAAATTACCGCTCTAAAATTACCCGGAATTGAAATTAAAGAAACCACCCTTTATGCCTACCCTCCACAGATCACAAGTCCCGCAAATCACGCGAATTTACTGGCGCCAATCGTCGAAATCCCGACAAAAAAACTTACGACCCTCCTCAAAGGCGAAAACCGCTACGTCGTCCTGAAGCGCAAACTCACGCCCGACATCAGCAACAAAATCGAAGAATTGATAGCCAATGACGAAAAAAACCTCTTCCGCGGCATCGGCATGAAAGAAGAATTTTTTCGCTTCTACCCTGAAGGTACTCTGGCAAGCAACATCATCGGTTATGTCGATGGCAACAATGTCGGACAATACGGCATCGAAAGCAGCTTCAATACTCAATTACAAGGCGTAACCGGCAAACTTCAAACAAAAAAAGACTCTATTGGCCGCCAGATTACCGTAGGTGAAAGTGAACTGAGGCCGGCAGTTGACGGCGATGACATCGTTTTAACCATTGACCGTTCAATTCAGCTGAAAGTTGAAAAAATTCTGGAAGCCGAAACCAAAAAATACAATGCCGATTCAGGCCAGGTGATAATCATGGACCCTTCAACCGGAAAAATTCTCGCCATGGCGCATTATCCAGCGTTCAATCCCAACACCTACGGCGATGTTTTCAAAAAAGTTCCTGCCGCCTTTACGCCGGAAGAATTGAAAAATCTTTACCCTGGCAGGGAAAAAGGAGTTTATTATTATTACACAAATCCGCTGACGCTAAACAAATATCCAATTTTCGAGCAAAAAGATGAAAACGGCCAAAGCAGTTACTTCCGCTATGAAAATTATGTCGGACCCGAAGTCTATCACAATAAAATCGTTTCCTGGCCCTATGAACCTGGATCCGTTTTCAAAACCATCGCCATGGGAATAGCCATCGATGATGGTGATCTGACACCAAACAGCACTTACAACGATTACGGGCCGGTCGGTGTGGATTTCAATAAATACACGGGAGAATATGACTTTGAAATCAAAAACGTTTTGGGATATTTCGGATTAATAAATATGACTACCGTCCTCGCAAAATCCCTGAATACCGGCATGACTTATGTGGCAAAAACGATAGGGCCGGCGCTTTTTTACAGCTATCTCGATAAATTCGGTTTTTTAGATCGCACCGACATCGAGTTTGACAGCGAAAAAATCGGCTTGATCGAATATTTTGAAGATTGGACGGAATCTGAACTTGCCACCCATGCTTTTGGACAAGGCCTGACTGTCACAATGATTCAGCTTGCCAACGCCTACGCGGCAATTGTAAACGGTGGAATCCTGATGCAACCGCACATCGTTGAGGAAATTCGCCACGACGACGACAGCGTAACATCTATGGAACCGATAGAAATAAGGCGGGTAATTTCTGAAGAAACATCTTCAAAAATGGTTACAATGCTCAAAACTTCGGCACAGGAGGGAGAAGCCAGAAACGGCCAGGTCGAAGGTCATTATATTGGCGGCAAAACCGGAACATCCCAAACCTACAAATATGGCCAGGCACTTGTTGGAAACGGCACAACAATAGCCACTTACGCGGGTTTCGGACCGATAAAGGAGCCAAAATTTGTAATTCTAATAAAATACGACTATCCAAAAACCTCCACCTGGGGCTCTTCCACAGCTGCTTTCACCTTCAAAGAAATCGCCACCTACCTATTCGACTATTACAATATTCCCCCGGATCGATGAAATCGCGGATAACGCGATTTCCATGCAGCTTGCAGCTTTTACCGGATCGATAAATATGGTATAATAATAAGATTATTATGCGTTAAAACCCATGTTTACCAAAACAAAAAACAAAAAAACACAGCTCTTTCAGGAAAAATTTCTGATTTTCGATACCGAAGGAAGCAAAGTCAATCTTGCAGCCGCTTTTAATCCTGAACCTCTTCCACGAACACAACAATTTGTAAATCCACGCCAAAGCTTAAACGAATTTATTGATAAAGAAGATGAAGCCGCAGGCGAAGCGATGCAAAAACCTATCAAAGAAACATATGATGGCATCAAAAAAGCCGTTACAAGAACTATGCAGGACGTCTTCTCGGTTCCGCAGGAGGCGGTTGACACTGTGACTGGCACAGTCGGCAAAACTTTTTCATGGGCCGCCAGACTCGCAGGCTCTGCTATAAGACTGCCCGTAGCAACAGCCGGTTACCTGGCCAGCGCTCCTTTTGCTCTTGCGGGAAATATCGGACGCCATGCACTGGACATCGCCAGAGTACCATTCAGCGCGGCAATTGCCGGTTTGGCAAAAATTAGTAAAGCGCCGCTAAAAGTCTCTGCAAAAGCACAAGAATACCGCGGCAGAACCATCGAAAGAAGCGATAAGGTCGATCAAAAAATCCAGGGCATAGGAGATACTTTGAAAAATGGCCTCAGCAAAATCAAACTGCCATTCATCAGCAACGTAAAACCTTCAACCGCAGGCGCAAAAGCGGAAGGTGAAAATACGGGAGCAACTGCTCCGGCAGCACCTGCGGCAGGCGGCGGAGATGATTAAAGAGCCGTCTGGAAAAAACAAACTTCCACTTTAGTCCAATTTGCAAAAACTTTACATTGACACCAAAGATTCATTTATATAGTGTTTAATTCCATATAAGCACTTAAAATAACGAGGATGTCAACTAGCAAAAAATCGCTACAAAATAGTCTTGAAATCAAATATCTGCATGCAGAAACGCAAGACGGTTTGAAAATTCTGAACGGCATAAATCTGACGATAAAATCCGGCGAAATTCATGCCATCATGGGCCCGAACGGTTCCGGCAAAAGCACACTTTGCAAAGTTTTAATGGGCCATCCGAAATACAAAATCACCAAAGGAAAAATACTTTTCAACGATAAAGAGATTACGGAACTCGAACCGGACGAAAGAGCACACCTCGGCCTTTTTCTGGGCTTCCAGCATCCGCTGGAAATTACAGGCGTCACGCTTTCAAATTTTCTTCGTCACGCAAAAAACGCCTGCATCAAAGCAAATAACAAAGATGCAAAAACAGTCGACCCAGGAGATTTTCTGAAAACCATGAAAAAAAAAGCCCAGGATTTAAAAATGGATGAAAAATTTGTTTCACGCTCGGTCAATGAAGGATCTTCCGGCGGAGAAAGAAAGCGTGCAGAAATTGTACAAATGGCTGTCATCGAACCGAAAATAGCATTATTGGACGAGATTGATTCCGGACTGGATATCGACGCTTTAAAAATTGTCGCCGAAGAAATCAATAACGCTCATCAAAAAAACAACAGCGGCATACTGCTAATTACTCATTACCAAAGAATTCTAAATTATATCAAACCGAACTTTGTTCATATCATGCATGCCGGAAAAATCATCCAATCCGGCACGTCAAAACTCGCTGAAGAACTCGAGGAAAAAGGCTATGAAAATTTTCGCCCGAAAGCAGAAATCGCACAAAACACGATTTCCTTCCCCGCAAGATCACATGCCGGCACTAAAAACAAAGTTAAACCGTTGCCAAAAGCTCTTACTACAAATTTTTAGAAATGCCCGCAATTCCGCAAACAACCAGGAAAGCGATCAAAGAAACTGTCGGACAATACAAATTTGGTTTCAAAACACAAACTCAAAGCGTATACAAAGCGCCGAAAGGCCTATCTCAAGAACTCGTAATCGAAATTTCCCGTCAAAAAAACGAACCGAAATGGATGCTGGATTACCGACTCAAAGCTCTGGAAATTTTCAATAAGAAACCGCTGCCTTCTTGGGGCGCAGATCTCTCCACAATCGATTTCGATAATATTCATTACTACATTCGCCCGCAGGACAAGCCAAAAACCGCCTGGGAAGATGTACCGACTGAAATCAAAGATACTTTTGATAAACTTGGCATCCCACAGGCCGAACGTAAATTTCTGGCCGGCACAGGCGCTCAATTCGAATCCGAAGTCATCTACCATTCACTGCTTGAAAACCTGCAAAAGAAAGGCGTAATTTTTGAATCAACCGACACCGCCTTGCAAAAATATCCGGAGTATTTCAAAGAATATTTTGGCAAAATCATTCCGGCCACCGACAACAAATTTTCCGCTTTAAATTCAGCGGTATGGTCGGGCGGCTCCTTCATTTACATTCCAAAAGGAGTGCACATAGAACTCCCACTTCAGGCCTATTTTCGTATCAATGCCGAAAATATGGGCCAATTTGAACGCACTTTGATCATCGCCGACGAAGGAGCTTCCGTTCATTACGTGGAGGGATGCCATCCGGCAGGAGAACTCGTCAGCAATGGCCACATGCTTACAAATATTGAAGCACTAAAGCCTTCAGAACTGGTTATTTCCGACGACGGCAGCCATCAAAAAATCAAAGCGGCCATGGTAAGAAATTATGAAGGCGAAATGCTCACCATCATCCCTGTTTCAAAAGGAAACCAATTTCAACTGACTCCTGAGCATCCTGTGCTATGTATCAAACGAAAAAACATTGCTATAAAACGAAAAAATCGCAATACAAAATGGCTACCGGAAATTTCTACTAAAAAATTGCTTAATGCCACGCCTGAATATATTGAATCCAAAAATTTAGAAAAAGGCGATTTTATAGTTTACGTAACGCCAACCAAAACCGAAGATAGTAAAAACCTCACGCCGGAAATACTAAAAATACTTGGACTGTATCTGGCAGAAGGCTCAATCAGTTACCACAAAACATTAAAGTTAAATACTTTGGCATTTTCTTTCGGCAAAATTGAAAAAGAAAAAAAATTGGCGGAGGAATTATTAAAATTGATAAAAGGACTCAATGAAAAAGCTTCTTTATTTCAGACTAAAAATGGCTACTTTTGCATCACGAGCTATTCAAAAAAACTTATTGAACTCTGCCACGAACATTGCGGAAAAGGTGCAAGAGAAAAAAAATTGTCGGAAACAATCATGAAATTGCCACCGGAAAAACAAAAACTCCTGCTCGATTATTATTTCAAAGGAGACGGGAATGTTTACATCAAAAACCCGCTTACATCTAAAATGATTCGATGCTCAACTGCAAGCCGCCTACTTTCTTTTCAAATTCAGGAAATTTTAGCCA
>JACQRJ010000027.1 GCA_016206505.1 Candidatus Peregrinibacteria bacterium
GCCCATGAATCAGTCAACAATTCGGTAAGAAAATCACTCAATTTTCAAAAATACCTCATTGAAAAACAAGATTCGAGTTATTTTACTTCTAATTCAACACTCTCAGGGGAGCTTTGTTTTTCGAGGTGCGAATTGAGCCCATCGCTTGGCGAGGGCGAACCTGAGCAGCGAGAAAAATAAGGCTCCCCTACAGTTGAAGCGAAGGCCTGATCTCAAATTCAATATTTGTGGCCAAGCTCGGCACCGTAGGTGACCAGGCCGGCCAGCTCTCGATCTCCACTTTATTGATTTCCGGAAGATTTTGAATGTAATTTTTGGCTGCTTCTATGTCTTTTCCGGCTATATGATCACGGATTTTCTCAAGCAAACGAACGCCATTTTCTTTTTCCGGATCAATAGAAAACTGCTCTATGCCTTTTATATTGGCCGTAATTTTGATTTTTCCAGTCGAAGTGTTCCAGTCAAAAATTCTATAAGATGTTGATTCTTCATTGATGCGTAAAAGCTCCTTTTGCGGACTTTTTTTCATCATAAGTTCCTGCTTCAAAATTTCCAGCATCCCGACGTGATCGTAATAAACCCCACTCACGGAAACTTCCCCGCCGATTAGAAATTCCTTCATTTCGGCTCCGGCAGATATATTCGGCTCAAAAACACGTACTTCTGCAGTTTTTACAGCGCCTTCTCCTTCCAGCAGCACAAATGCGGTCTCATCGCCGACAAGAGTCCCTTTCTCTTTTACCGCCACCTTCAATTCATCTGTTGCCGCCTTCAAAAGTTCATCTTTGATTCTTTGCCTTCCGGCTTCAATATCCTCTTCTGTCACAAAAGTAATGAAATCGGTCACTCCACCCTTCATCGGCTCGCTGCTTTCTGCGTAAATCTTCGATCTGCTGTCATCGCGCAAAGCCGGAAGAAAAAACTTGCTCGGAGAGATATTGCCCCTTTCACCGACAATTCCACCTGTAGCATCAACTATATCGGCCACAACAAATGCTGTAAGTTTCCCCGGACCGGTACTCGAAGCCTTTGGCACCGTCACCGAACTTGTGATTCTGAAAACCAAACCTTCGGCGGTCTGAAAACGTGTCTGCGCAATCAGCGGCCATTCGCTCGTTGCGGTATTGATAATTGTGATTTTTCCGCTTGCGTTTGCCCCTCTTTCCGAAAATTTCTTGCCCGTTGCAAAATGGGTTATTTCTTTTTTAACTGCTGTTGAAATGTTATAACTGGCAATCATATGAGAGGGAGTGGTTGTAAGCTCTGCGCGGTTTTTTTCATAGTCGGCCAATGTAATATTTACGGATTTTTCCAAAACGCTGGCCGAAGGCGTCAAATAAACGGTAGCTCCCGGCAAGGCGATATAAATAATAGTCAACAAAATCATTAAGCTGCCTACAATAAGCCCAATCAGGGCATGTCTGTTCGGTGAAATAATTACAAATTTCGGTTTTTCCGGTTTTTTCTTTTCAGGATCTTTCTTGATTTTCTCTATATCCAAAGCCGATTTTCTGCCCTTTTTGCTGCCAAGAATCTGGCTGATGGAAAGTTTTTTTTCCTTTAGCCTTGTCGGTGCATCATCTTCTACTGAATTCACGCTTGCCTTGAGCGGTGTGATTTTCAACTTTTCATCTTCTTCGGTGGAAAAAAGTGCGGGCTTGCCCTCTGAATTTGCCTTGTTATAAACAGGAACGCCGATCCTTTGTGCGAGATAAATTCCATTTTTGTCATTTGTGACAAGATAGATTTTTTTACCTTCATCTTCAGCTTTTCGCTTCAGAATTTTTAAGTTAACGACGCTTTGAAACAAAATCGCTCTTTTTGGTACAACGATATAAACATCTTTGGCCATTACCGGTCGGATGCGATCAAAAATTTCACTGATCTCATCATCAATTTCCGCATAAATAACCTTCTTTTTTGGAATTATCTCCGCTTCTGATTTTTTTTCCGCAGTCATTTAAATCTGCATTAAACGAACTACTTTTTTTAAGACCTTGGAAAGCAGCTGTTCCTCGGCGATAAAAGTGAGTCCAAGGTTTGCCAGAGCAAGCGGCACAATATCCTGCTGATCCTTTAACAGGCGCGTATTATCGACAAGATTGCTCACCATTTTCGGATGAATAAAGGAAACCTGCGGTTTTTTGCTGAACGGCAGGGACTTGATCCATTCGCGGGTTTCCAGTGCTTCTTTTATTTCCGGAAGATTACTGGCCGCTCCCGAAAGCAATATTTTGGAAGGAAAACTGTCCAATCCTTCAAAATCTTCCAGTGTCAAAACAACGCCGGAAAGCCAAACATCACTATCAATTTTCATCGCTTCCCGCACAATTCTGTTTGATTGCCTTTCCAGATTGTCATTGCTGTATTCCAGCTTTATTTCTTCCGCTTCCTGAAATGAAATATTCAATGATTGCGCAAGCCGCTTGGTGAAAGTATGTCCGCCCAAAGTAAACATTTTTGTGCCTTCAACCGTGCCATCTCTGACCACGGCTACGTCGGTAGTTCCCGCTCCCACATCAATAAAAATCGCACTGAAATTGCCTCCGTCTTCATAGCTCAGACAGCGCGTCAACGCATAAGGTTCCGTCGCAATCGCCAAAAGTTCGCGATCGATCTCCGCCGCAATCGTCTGCAAAGCCCCATAATGTACGAGTGGCGCAAAAGCGTTAAAAATGCTCAAAGTGACTTCTTTTCCCTGAAAACCAATCGGATTGTTTACTTTGTATCCGTCGATTCGCACATCCACAATCGCTGCATTTACCAGCTTTACATCTATTTCGCTGTACCCCGTTTCATAAGCCAGCTGTGCTCTGACCTGATCAAAAGCTCTCCATTGAACTTTATGTACGATATTTTTCAATTCGGATAAATCAATCTTATTACTGGCATCGCGCCTCACATAACTCGTTGTGCTTGTTGCTCCTTTCACCAGTTCTCCCGCGATCCCCAAAATCATTTTTTTCGTTGAAACTCCCGCCATATTTTCCGCATCCTTGATTGCGCTATGACAATTGGCAATAACCGAAGCAATATCCGTAACCACGCCACTTTGCATATCCCCAAGTTTTTGTTTCTTTTTGCCTATGCCCAAAACCTTGCCTTTTTCCCCTTCCGCTTCGCAGACCAAAGCTTTAACGCAATCGGTTCCGATATCCAATGCCAGGAAGTACGCATCGGAAGCCCTCTTTTTTAGTCTTCTAAAAATTCTCATAAGCCGAGCAAGTATAGGCAAAGGGACTTATGAAATCAAGTTCAAGGGCATGCAACAAATTAATTCAAACTATTTTCCCTTAACGTAGTCAATTCTGTGAGAAAAAATCTGCAAATAAATACATAAATAAATAAAGATCAAGCAATTTTCCACGAAAAAGGCTTGAAATAAAGCTGAAAAAGATTTAGATTTCCGCAAACTTTATAAAAACTACGAAAATATGAGCACGAAATTCAAAGTTGCAGTGCTGTGCGGCGGCCCTTCGCTTGAAAGAGGCATTTCTTTAAATTCCGCCCGCTCCGTGATGGATCACCTCCAGTCTGAGCAAATTGAAATCGTCCCGATTTACTTCGATCATTTCAAAAATCCTTATCGCATTTCCAGATCGCAGCTTTATTCCAATACTCCTTCCGATTTTGATTTTAAGTTGATGGCCACTTCAAAGCCGCTCAAGAATGCCGCTTTTGAAAAATTGCTAAAAGGAGTTGATCTGGCTTTTCCTGTAATGCATGGTGCTTTTGGTGAAGATGGGGAGATTCAGGGCATTTTGGAAAAATTTGCCGTCCCATATGTCGGTTCCGAAAAAGAAGCGTGCAGAATTTGTTTTGATAAATATCGCGCAAACGAATTTATCAGGAAACATGGTTTCCATACGCTGCCTTCCACTGTTTTAAAAATTCACGAACCGGACGAATTTTTGCATATTCTCACGAAATTCTTCACCGCTCATAAACTCAAAAGAGCAATAGTAAAGCCTGCAACCGGAGGATCTTCTATCGGAGTTTATTCTGTAAATAATGTTGATGAAGCAATCAAGGCGGCCAATAACATCTTCAAAAAGCGCATCGATACCCGTGTTGTTGTTGAACCTTTTGCCGATGGTATCGAATTTACAGTTATCATTCTCCAAAACCGTTTTGGCCTTCCTGTAGCGCTTTTTCCTACAGAAATAGAAACGGATTATGCGGAAAATCAGATTTTTGATTTTCGCAAAAAATATCTCGCCACCAGACAAGTCACTTATCATTGTCCTCCGCGCTTTTCAGCGGATATTACCGAAGCTATCCAGATTCAGGCCAAACAGCTTTTTAAGCTCTTAAACATGCGTGATTTTGCCCGTTTTGATGGCTGGCTCTTCCGGGATGGCAAAAAGGGCTTTAAAATCTGGTTTTCCGATTTCAATCCGATCAGCGGCATGGAGCAAAATAGTTTTCTTTTTCTCCAATCGGCGCAAGTAGGATTCAGTCACGGAGATTTGCTGAATTTTATTTTACGCAATGCTGCCGCCCGCAGCGGTCTGACTTTCCCTGAAAAACCCTTAGACGGTTTTCAGCACTTCCGCAAAAAAGATATCAATGTCCTCTTTGGCGGAAGCACTTCCGAACGTCAGGTTTCCATAATGAGCGGCACCAATGCCTGGCTGAAACTGCGCAAATCAAAAAAATACCGACCTCATCCGTATCTTCTCGATCTCGATGATAAGACAGTCTGGCGCTTGCCTTATTCCAAAACGCTGAATCATACTGTCGAGGAAATTTCCGCAAACTGTCACGCTGCAAAAAAGGCCGAAAAAATTCTTGGACCGATAAGAAAACTCCTTTTACAGGAAATCGGCGCTTTACCTGGACATTTAAATGAGGAGCTTTTTATTCCCGAAAAAATGACTTTAACCGATTTTTTGAAAAATTCCCCCTATGTCTTTATCGGATTGCACGGAGGGATAGGGGAGGATGGCACTTTGCAAAAAATGCTGGAAAAAATGCATAAGCCATTTAATGGCTCAGATTCGAAGGCCTCGGCTCTTTGCATGGATAAATATTTGACCATTCAGGCTCTGAAAGATTTGGATGGACAGGGAATCTATGTGCCGCGCCAGTCGCTTGTCATCGTTGCTGATCTTTTGAAATTAAAAAACAACGCATTGAAAGATTTTTGGCAAAATTTGATGCTGCATTTGAATTGTAAAAAAATAGTTGTTAAGCCCCGGGCCGACGGCTGTTCCACCGGCATTATGAAGCTTAATTCTTTCAAAGATTTGGCCATTTATCTCGATATAATTCGCAAAAAATTGCCTCACATTCCAAAAAATACCTTCAAAGATCAGGCCGGAATCATCGAAATGCCTCATATCCCGCCAAAAGATTTGATTTTTGAACAATTCATCACTACCGACAAAGTTCGCATCATAAAAAACAAACTTAAATGGCAGAAAAATTCCGGCTGGATCGAAATTACGATGGGCCTGATCGGCAAAGAAAATCAGATGCAAGCTCTAAATCCGAGTTTGACCGTAGCTTTGGGCGATGTTTTGAGTGTTGAAGAAAAATTCCAGGGCGGAACAGGCGTAAATATCACGCCGCCGCCACAGCCCTATGTGAAGCAAAAAGCCATAGATATGGCAAAAAAACGCATGGAAATTGTGGCCAAAAAAGTAGAACTAAAAAACTACGCCCGCGTCGATGCCTTCATGGAAACCCAAACCGGCGAAATCATCATCATCGAAGTCAATACCACTCCCGCATTGACTCCATCAACCGTCCTTTATCATCAGGCTTTGACAGAGCCTACGCCAATCTATCCGACGGAACTTTTGGAACAGATCATTGAAAATTCTTGAAATTAGTATTATAATCTCATCCCGATTCATCTAAATCCTTAAACAAAATCAATTATGGAAATGCAAAATCAAAATCCCTACACCTCGACCTCAAAAGTCGGCATTCAGACAACCTTTTTCGGCAAAGTGATGGCTTTTTTGGCACTTGCGGTTCTGGCATCTGTCGGCGGAGTTTTTGTCGGCGCGCAATATTTGTTGGAATTCTTTTTCACCAATCCTTACATGATGTATGTGCTTTTCGGGATTGAACTCGTGTTAATTTTCACCTCCACCAAATGGAGTACAAAAGTCCCTTTAAACCGCTTCCTTTTTGCAGCTTTCGCTTTCATTACCGGCCTGACTATTGCTCCATTAATCGGCATTTTGGCGCAAACTCCGGGAGGCCTTCTAATTCTCAATAAAGCTCTGATCGCTACAGCACTGATGTTTACCGCCACTGCCCTTGTCGGCTGGACTACAAAATGGAATCTCTCAGGAATGCGAGGTTTTCTTTTTATGGCGCTTATCGGCATGATAATTGTCGGCATTATCGGCATTTTTGTTCCCTGGAGCAACACTTTTGAACTTGTATTTTCCGGTGTCGGCGTCGCATTATTCGGCGGATTTGTTATGTACGATTTTCAGAAAATCAGACAATATCCCGAAGATCGCTATATCGACGCTGCCTTGGCAATATATTTGGATTTATTCAATCTTTTTCTTTATATTTTGCGCTTTATTTCCGCAAGCAGCCGTGATTAAAACATGAAAAAAAATACGCAAATTGATCCGCATTTGCTCAAAGAAGTGCTGAAAAACGATGCAATGCGAGGAGGCAAGGAGCTGCCGCCTGAGCCGTATGAAGCTATACGGCGAAAAGGAAGCTCCGAAGACGACAAAGCATTGCGCGTTTTTCAGCACTTTCTCAAGTTCAAAATTTCTGAGCTTATCGAAAAGCCTATCGGCACTTCACAAGTGTATTCATTCGATTTGCCGGTGCGATTTATCGATTTTGATGTGAAAAAGAAGCTCAAAGGCAAAGTTGAAATCATGCGCATCGAAGATGGCTTCAACGCCTGTGTCACTGATTTAAAACTCACGGTTGAATTTGCCTGTGTAAAATGTCTCCGAAAATTCAGCAAAAATATAGAAATCCCACATGCCGAACGCCAGTTTTATTTCACTCGTGAAAAAGCTCTAAATTTCGATCCATTCGACATCTATGTGGTTGATCAAAAACACATGGAAATCGATCTTTCGGAGATGTTCAGGCAGGAAATTATCTTGCATTTCCCGGTGGATCAAGTATGCTCATCAAGCTGTAAGGGGCTTTGTGTAGCGTGCGGGATCAATAAAAACCTCAAAAAGTGCAAGTGTAAGATTCTTAAAGAGACATCACTTGACAACAAGCCGCTGAAAGCATTGAAAGAACTATTAAAGTAAATTTACAAAAATATGGCTAAGCATGCAGTCCCAAAAAAGAAAACTTCAAAAGCGAGAACCAAACGCCGTTACGGCAGTTTTAAGACAAAAACTCTCACAAAATTAACCAATGCGATTCATCTGGTCACTTGTCCGCAGTGCGGCGCAAAAGCATTGAACCACACAGTTTGCAAACAGTGCGGAAAATATCGCGGCAGACAGGTTTTGAACATGAATAAGAAAGTCTCAAAAATCACCAAGATAAAAGCCTAGTTTATGGCTAGCTATCGACACCTGGCACGAACCTGCATTATGCAAACTTTGTTTGCTGTTGAGTTTAATAAAAATAATGATCCCAAAATAACTTTAGAGGAGATTTTGGATGAATTTGCACCGAAACTGAGTGAAACCGATTTTGCTTATGAAACTCTTGAAGGAGTATTAAAGCACCGAAAAGATATTCTTGAAATGATCGCCAATTACGCTCCGGAATGGCCTGTTGACAAGATCGCCAGGGTTGATAGGGTGATTTTGGAAATCGGCATATATGAAATCATGTATTCTGATGATGTGCCGCCTGTTGTGGCCATAAATGAAGCCGTTGAAATCGCCAAGCATTATGGTGATAAAAACAGTCCGAAATTCATTAACGGCGTTTTAAGCAGCGTCATGAACAAAATAAAAAACTGAACATGGAAACAGATTACACAGAATTGGAAAAAATCATCGGTTTGCAGATAAAGGATAGAGAACTGCTGAAGTTGGCATTTATTCACAAATCATATTTGAACGAACATAAAGAAGATCGACCCAGGGACAATGAGCGTCTGGAGTTTTTGGGTGATGCGGTTTTGGAATTAATTGCTACCAAACATCTCTATACAACCTGCCCGGACAAAACAGAGGGCGAGATGACGGCTTTTCGCTCGGCTCTGGTAAAAGGCAAAAATTTGGCCGGAATTGCGGATAAACTGTCTCTTGGAAAATATCTTTTTTTAAGTCACGGCGAAGAAAAATCCGGCGGCCGCAAGAAAAATTATATTCTGGCCAATACCCTGGAAGCCCTCATTGGTGCGATCTATCTCGGCAACGGGCATGAGGATGCTGAAAAATTCATTGAAAAATTTATCCTTACCAAGCTCGACGAAATCATTCAAAACGAGTTACACATCGATTCTAAATCACGTTTTCAGGAAATTTGTCAGGAGAAGGAAGAGGTGACTCCTCATTATGAAATCATCAGTGAAGAAGGACCGGATCATAACAAGATTTTCACTATGGGCGCTTATATTGGCGACCAATTGATTGGAAAGGGAAAGGGCTCCAGTAAGCAGAAAGCCGAAGATATGGCCGCCGAAAACGCTTTAAAAAACAAAGGATGGATTTGAGTGGATCAAAAAAGGCCATGGATGAGATATCTGCAGGAATCGTGCTTTTCTACGAGAGAAAAGGAGAAAAATTTTATTTGCTCTTAAAATACCCCGGAAGCCATTTTGATTTCCCAAAAGGACATTTGGAAAAAGGGGAGACAGAGCTTGCTGCAGCAATAAGGGAACTTGAAGAAGAAACCGGCATTTCTGGCATAGAAATTCTCAAGCCTTTCAGGGAAGAAATCTATTATACTTATGAGCACAACGGAAAACTTTCCAACAAAATGGTGAGTTTTTTTCTTGCCAAAACTTCCAAAAAAAGTGTCACTTTGTCCCACGAACATCATGATTTTGTCTGGCTTCCATACGAAAAAGCTCATTCAAAAATAACCTACGACAACTCACGCAAAGTCTTGGAAAAAGCACATGAATTTTGCTAGAATCTTTTGCATGAAGATCAGTCTGCAGCAAAGGCTCAAAAGTAAAGATGGCGTTCTTGTAGTGCCGCTATTTGAGAATCAGCTCAAAGATTTATCGCAAAATTTACCTGCTAAAATTCGGGAATTTATCGGGAAAGTTCACAAAAATAAAGCTTTCAAAGGCGCAAAAAATGAGATGCTGCTAACGTATTTTGGAGATAAAGGTTTGCCTCCAAGACTGCTTTTATTGGGTCTTGGCAAAAGTCCTGCTTTGAGTGTGAAATCGATATTAAATTGTGCCGGTATGCTCGGCAAAAAATTGAAAAGTGGAAAAATTGCCGAATTGAATATACTGCTGCCTCAAGAGCTTTATGTCGGCCTTGAGCATTTTTTGATCGCCCTGATCCAAAGCCAATACGACACAGGTAAATTGAAGAAGATCAATAAAAGCAAACATCCGCATGATTTGCAGAAAGTGAATTTCATTATCGACAAGATTTCGAGAGTTTCGGAAAAAGAACTTGAGGCAAAAATAGAGAAAGCGCAGTACATCGGCAGCTCTTTGGAATTTGTAAAAGATCTGGTAAACAGGCCCTCAAATTATGTGCATGGAGAATCTATGGCTCAAAATGCTTACAAAATTGCCAAGGAAAATTATTATAAAATTGGCGTTTTTGGAAATAAAGAATTGAAGAAAATGGGTTTCGGCGGACTTTTGGCTGTCAATCAGGGGGCGCATAATGAAGCCAAATGTATTGTCCTGCAGTATCACGGTGCGCCCAAGAAAAATGAACCGCCGATTGCTCTGATCGGTAAAGGCATAATTTTCGATACCGGCGGATACAATATGAAAATGAATAAGAAAATGGATGAAATGCATCAGGATATGGCCGGTGGAGCGACAGTTTTGGGTATTTTTCGGATTCTGAAGGATCTTGAGATCAAAAAAAATGTGATCGGTATCATTCCGATCGCGGAAAATCTGGTTTCCGACAAAGCTTATCGGCCATCGGATATCATCACCATGCTTTCCGGGCACACTGTGGAAATTACCAATACCGATGCCGAGGGAAGAATTGTTTTGGCCGATGCTATTACTTACGCTCTCGAATTCAAACCTCAGGCATTGATAACCATCGCTACTTTGACAGGCGCCGCCGGAATTGCGGTTGGCAATCGATATGCCGGTCTGCTTGGCAATGATCCGATATTACGCAATAAAATTAAAAACGCCGGAAAAGAAACTGATGATCGTGGTTGGAGTTTGCCTTTGCCGAAAGATTATATAGAAAAAATGAAGAGCAAAGTTGCCGATCTGCGCAATTATGATGTAGGCAGCAGCCACTATGCGGGAGCTTCAAAAGGAGCGGCTTTCCTTTCCTATTTTGTCGGCAAAACTCCATGGTGTCACATCGATATCGGCGGCACGGCTTTTACCGAAGATCCAAAACCGTATCAGACTCACGGCGCCACCGGACATGGTTTCTTGATGCTATTGAAGTTTTTAGAACAGACATGAGCGAAGCGAATGTCCCTGCCGCTAACTTTATCACCACTACCACGCCGATGGCTTTAGCGAGCAGTTTTTTTAGAAATTTGCGCTTGACCAGAGCCTCTAAGCTCATTAAGCTCCAAAACCTATCTTTAAATCCAAATTTATGGCAACAGAACAGGCAAACCCTCGTGAAGGCATGGAAGAACGATTCCCCGGTCGCAGACAAGGACTTTATACCAGAGAACAGCAGCTCGGATTTATTGTAAGAGATCGTTTGCATGAAGTAAGGCCTGCCGACTTATGTTATCCTCAGAACAAATTCGCCGAAGATGGAAAAGATGGCAAGACTGTAAACACTACTGGAGCTGCCTTAAGAGCTGATATAACCAGATTTTTTGACCGTTTGGAAGGAAAAGTTGATGCCACCAAACTTGAATTAATAAGGCAAAGTTTTGAGACAAGTGTCGCGATATGGGAAGAAGCCGGACTTTTCTCGGAAGCAAGAACGAAACGCGGTTATCGCAAGCCAAATTTTGAAGAAGACTACAGAGCTCTATTCGGAATGGAAGATACTGACATGATGGCCGCAGGTAAAGGACTCGATAGAGGTTACGGTCGAGCCGTTTGGGCTCCTGAAGACGTACCTGTGGCATCGAAAGATCCTAAAACTTTGACATATCTGAAATTGGCAAAGGGG
This sequence comes from Candidatus Peregrinibacteria bacterium, assembly GCA_016206505.1. Taxonomy (GTDB): domain Bacteria; phylum Patescibacteriota; class Gracilibacteria; order UBA1369; family LOWO2-01-FULL-3; genus JACQRJ01. Next base: position 11,214 of record JACQRJ010000027.1, read on the forward strand.
ACTCTTTTGGAAGCATATCATGGCACAGCGGGCGGCAAGGCCCCAAACACTCTATTGGTCGGGCCGAATAAAAAAGTTTTAACCGCAGATCAGATCGACTTGAGCAAAATTCTCTGGCAATGGGAACGCTATAAAAAGTCGGGCATTGTGTATAACCCAAGAGAACTTGATCCGAGAACACACGGCGGCCAAACGGAAGAAGAAATGCTTGCCGCATTGCAAGGTACTGAAAAGACAACGGGCGGAGTACTACGCATGGAACGTGATCAGCTCATTATGCCCAAAGATGTGGGACAAACTCAAATGAGTGACACAGATTGGCACGCCGCTATAAAAGAAGGAAAACTTCCAAAAGGAGTTAGGGCACAAGACGCTAAGCAAGCCCTTGCTTACATAATCCATTGTTTGAAAACAGAAGGTTGGATTCCAGATTATTATGATCATGAAACTCCTGCAAATTCAAGAATAGCCTTGGCACCGGAAACATACATTCCGGACGAATCAGATGTCGGCGCGGTTCCTGCGTTCCACTGGCCTACCCGCTATGGGCGGTTCTACGCGGGCGGGTACCGTGCAGATCGTCGGCGCAGTGACTATGGCGTGCGCGGCGGGGTGAGAAAAAACAATGAGGCTGCTTAGTCTTTGGACTTTAGTTCTTCTTTATTTTTTTTCTTTATCTTTTATGCAAAAAGTTTAATACTAAAACAACGGTGAATAGCAACTCGATGTCTCTTTTATAGACAATTCAACGCGGACAGGAACAATGCAGACAATCGGAACACGAACAGTGGCGTGCGCGGCGGGATGAGGAATTATGTGCTTTGTGTTGCCCTGAGCCAGCCACCAAGCATTCTACCGATCTCCGCTAATTTTGTTTGTGTTTGAAAAATCTTGGTTTCGTTTACCAATCTCAATTCCAGAAATAGGCGCAGTTTTATTGTAGTTATTTCAAGTTGGCTGCTCGCTTTAATTAAATATGAGGCCTTCAGAGTTTTTGGTGCATTTTTGGCCATGATTAGATCTTCCATGCATGACATGATGGAGGTTCCCTAAAGCTAAGTTAATAAAAAAATTTGACTGGCTGATTTATGAAAAGTTTTTTTGAAATAAAAAAACGATCTAGTCTAGTAACTTTTGTATGTCACAATGCTTGCGAATTTATTAATCATATAGTATGATTATCTATATTAATTAAATTAACTAATTTTACTATGATTTACACTTTGTCTATGTTTAACACCGGTCAAATTACTCTGCCTAAATCTTGGAGAGCCAAATATAAAACCACCAAGTTTATTGCTGAAGACACGAAAGATGGATTGCTTATTAAGCCATTGGTTAAGGACGAAACGGTCTATTACGAAGACGAAAAAGGCTTTGGTATTTATTGTGAAAGTGGATTGGATATAGAAAAATTTAAACAAGCTATCAAGAAAATGGATGGATAAAATTCAAAAAATATTAAACAAATTGACAAAGAAAAAAAGACAGCAGATCTTGGAAATTTGGCGAAAAATAATAAATAACGATCTTGCTGATTTAAAGCCAAAAAAGCTCAAAGGATTCGCTAATTATTATCGCATCCGCTCTGGTAACATGCGTCTTGTTTACAAGATCGAAAACAGCACAAACATCCTAATAAATATCGATTACCGTAAAGATGCTTATAAGAATCTCTGACCTGGCAGTCTAAAAAACCTCGCCCGTGGTGCAAACATGAAAAGCAAAATACGAAGCCGTGACGGCTTCTGCCGAACCTGTTATTGCCTGTTTAAATTCAGTATCGCAACAATCTCCGGCCGCAAAAACTCCTTCGAGATTTGTTTCAGTTCTGCGATTTATAATAATTTCTTTTTTGTCATTCAGCGCCACTCCAAGCTGCCCCGCAAGTTCGGTTTGGGCATCATGACCAATTGCCAAAAACACACCCTGCATTTCTACCGTCTGCCCTGAAAATTTTCCTTCTCCGGCCTTAAAACGCACACCTGTAACATTTTTTCCATCGCCCAAAATTTCCTCAATTTCGCTCTTAAATAAAACTTCAATTTTCGCATTTTTCTTCACTCTCTCACCATTTATCGGCTCAGCTCTAAGCACATCCCTTCTCACCACGATATAAACTTTGCTCGCGTGCTCGCTCAAAAACAAAGCTTCCTTGGCCGCGCTATCGCCTCCGCCCACAATACAGACAACTTTCTCCTTAAAAAAAGCACCATCGCATAATGCGCAATAAGAAACCCCGCGATTTTCATATTCTTTTTCGCCGGGAGCATTGAGCTTTCTATGCTTCGATCCCGTAGCAAATAAGAGGCTCTTGCCAACGTATTCGCCTGAAGTGGTCGTTACCTGATATTGTGGAAAACCTTCTTTATCCGGCAGTTTGGCAACTTTCACCGCTCTTTCATTTTTAATTTCAGCACCGGCAGCAATAGCGTGATCGTATAGTTGCGTAGCTAGATCCGGGCCTGAAATAGTTTTTATTCCCGGCCAGTTTTCCACCAGATGCGTCGTGGTGATAAGACCCCCGGGCATTTCCGCCAAAGTAAGAGTTTTAAGACCGAGTCTTGTCCCATACATTGCAGCAGAAAGCCCGCTACACCCCCCTCCAATAATTATGAAATCATATTCCTGCATAAATTTCTGGTTAAAAATCTCCGAAAATATAGCACAAAGTATTAAGCAAAAACATCTTCAAAACCCTTTGTAAAGAAAAAACCCCCCGCCTTGCGGCGGGAGGCCTTTTCCCCTCATTCCTATGAAAAATGTCTAATCGTACTAAAAGTAAAGTGCCTGGTTAGAGCAGACCCGCTTTATCCATTCGATAGAGAAGTAATGCAACTTCTCCACGCTCTACCAGCTGGGACGGTTTGAGATACTGTTTTCCATTGATCCAGTAAGTATCAAATAAGCTGTATTTGTAAGCCCCCATGGCATATTGGTAATACCATTTGGAAACTTTCACATCGGCATAAACATATGAATTGTAATCGTCATCAAAGTCATATCCGCCAAATTCTTCAGCCGCTTCAAGAACGAATTTCAATATCTCCGCACGATTAATGTCATCGCTCATACCGGCTTTGTTTCCTTTGGCATAGCCATCAAGCATGCCATATTCCTTGGCGGTTTTGACATAGGTCATATACCAGGCATTTGGATTTACGTCTTTAAAGCCCATACTTGAGCCGCCACCGGATATAAGTGCAACATCATAAGCCTCAAGCACAACTTTCAAAACTTCCGCTCGATTTATAGTGTCATGTCTTTTGAAACTTCCATCATTATACCCTGCAAAAATTCCCTGATCCTTGGCCCACTGTATCGCTTTGCAAAGCTCACTATCCTCATCCAAAGAACCTAGATCATAGTATCCTCCGCAGGCATCGCTGTCATATTTCTTCTTTGGAGCGCTCTTCTTAACTTTTCCACCGAGATTTCCGACTACAAATGTTCCAACCTCCGTATCTTTGTTATTGTAAGTGGTTTCACTGGTAAGTCTGTAGTTATACGGACCGTCTGACAAAGTATAATACACATCGTCTTCGACATACCATTTTACAGTATGGCATCCTGATTTATAACTTTCCTCATTGAGAATTGTAGTCACTTTCTGTCCTGTGGAAGCCACACCCTTGTAGATTTCCAAATCCACATCGGCACTTGCGTCCAGGCAGAAAGAAATTTCCATCAGATATTCTTTGTTGTCATCATAAATCACGGGTTCGGTATAATCTCTGGTGATATTTGCAGCTTTATTTGAAGACTTATCACGTTTTACGCCGATATTTACATATTTCACGTCATTCCCGGCTGTGATTTTAAATCTCCAGTTATCATCATAATCGGCCTCATCACCGTCTGATTCTGTGCCATCCCATGTCGCTGAGTACCATTTGTTGGCAGCCACATCTACATTTTTTGACAGACTCTTCTCGAAAGATGAACCGTTATAGAGATCGACATCAACTTCTTCACTCTTATCCACTTTGAAAAGCAAACTCACTTTTTCATCATAATCCGGATCGAATTCTTTTTTGGTTGTGTAAGCTTCAATGTCGGCATCAATGCTTTTGCCACCGCCTGAACCGCTGTATTTGATTGTAATATTCTTACTTACGCTGTCGCCATCGGCTTTTACGGTTATTTTCCAGATACCGGCATCAACATAATCATTGTATTTATCCTTTCCGTCCCATTCATAGCTGTAGTTGCCTTTGGAATATGAAGAATATGGATCATCGAGAATCTTCACGCTTTTTTCACCTGATTTACTGGCCGTAATCTCAAGATCATCAACTGATTTTTTCAATTCGAAATCAATGTCCAGATCCTCATTTTCTGGATTCCATTTTGAACTTGGTGAAAGTTTAAAATTCTTGATCTTTGCTGAACCGTAAGGGTAATTTGGATCATTATCGGTGTCCACGGTCACAGTAACCGTTTCAGTATCGGATTCACCGTTCATGTAAGAATAGAGATAAAAAGTGTATTTACCGTCATCAACGATATCGCCGTAATCATCACGTCCGTTCCAGGAAATACTGCGGCTTGATTTGCTGCCGTTATAGTAATCGCTATCGTAATTATCAAAAGTTATCACTTTGTTTGAGCCTTGCTTGATATAAGCTGTCAAATAAGCGTTTTCCTTCACTTTAAAAGTGAATTTAGCCTTTTCATTGTCTGTAGGATCAAAAGTCTTCGGATAAACGCTCAAATCATAAATCGTAGGAACATCGTTATTACCGCAAATGTAATCGCCATACTTGTTATAACAATCATTGTTGTCGGTAAGAACCTTCACGTTTATGGATTCTGAATCCGTCTTGTTTCCGCCATCCTGAGCATAAACAACAACCTGATAAGTACCGTCATCAACAATATTGCCGCTATTATTTCGGCCATTCCAGTAAACATATTGTGTGCCTTTGTTCTTCCAGTCGTAGTCATAGTCTGGGAAACTGCGGATCACATTATTGTTTTTCTTTATGTAAACCTGAAGATAAGCGCTTACATTTGTGTCAAAACTGATTGTGGTATTTTCACCATCTTCCGGATCAAAAGTTGCCGGACTTACATTTAGATTTTTGATTTGCGGAGTAACTGTTGAATCATTATCGACTGTTACAGTTATCCATTCAATATCCGTACTATAATTGTTTGTCGCTTTTACATAAAAATAATAAGTCCCATCATTTACCGGATAACCATTGTCATCGCCGCCATACCAATAAACAGAATGAGCGGTCCCGCTGTTGCCATAAGTTGTATCGTCATACCAGGTATAATCATACGCTGAAAAATTACGTACATTATTGCTATAGGAATCTACGATATAAGCGTCAATATAAGCATCACCGGCTACTGTGAAGGACAATTTTGTCGCTTCATTATTCTCTGAATCAATAGATTTTGGCTTTGCGCTAAGGCCTGAAACTACAGGCGCAGTATTTCTGTCGGAACCACGGCCGCTTTTACCTGTAACAGTTACTTTTCCGCTATCATTATCAACCACGGAACCTTGTGATTGGACATAAACTTCGATCGCATAGTCGTTTGATGGAACCGCGTAGCCATAATACTTATAACCACCATCCCATTTTATGTCGACAACTCCTTCATTAAACCATTCATAGCCATCAGTGATTTTGTAAATCACTCCATCTCCACGACTTGTTGCATATGCATAAACATAAGCGCCATCAAACATATCAAAGTTGATGGCCATTTTTTCGCCATTGCTCGGGTTGAAAGTGTTTGGATAAATTTCCAGACCGGAAATCCATGAGCCTCCGGCCAGAGCCGCTACCGGCAGAATGGTTGCTGTTAAAAATATACCGATGAACGCACTGACAACTTTATTCCACATATGCAAAGGGTTAAAATCCTAAAAAGGATATAAGTTGTATATGAGATTCAAAGTTTTGTCAAGAGGTCATTTGACTAATCAGAAAAATAGTCGCTTTATCATGCGTAAGTCTTTCTCCATCGATATCGATTACGGGCTCTAATAAGTCATTTTTCGGACATAAATTTCCCACAGTAAAAGGAGTTCCATACTTTCCATCAAGAAAATAAAAATCATTTCCACCCTCTTCCGGCCGGTCTCCCGCCACCAAAATCTCTTTAAAATTTTTGCTGAATTCAATGCCGCGATTTCCCACTAAATATTTGCCAAATTCCTGAATTCCCCGATTTTTATCACCTATAGCCGGACAAATAATCACTCCTATTCCGGAATTCCCGATATGAAAAAACCGCTCATAATCCGGCAAAATTTCTGCCATAAACTCTTTGCAAACCTCATAAATCTGATCGGAACATCGACTGATAGCCTGAAAATCACCGCTTTCATGCTCATTTGTCCTTATCACCACTACAACACGATGCTTCCGAAAATAAACCCGTCCAAAATCCTTGATTCTATGATCCAAAGCCTGCATCAGCTCTTCACGCCCGATAATCTCATCCGGCCAATTTACTCTATAAAATTCCTCAAATTCATCCAGTGAACTGTTAAATTTATAACCAATGGAGCCATTTTCCGCGATCAAAACCAGATTTTCAAAGAAATGCTCCAATTCGGCTTTCGGTATCTCCTTGATCAAAGTTTCAAGCCCATGATCCTCAAAAGACTCCAATTGTCTGCCTGTACAAAAGGCAATCGGCATTTTTCTGGTCAATTTCACAAGTGCATCAGCCATCTCCTGACTCGGTTCATAATTTCCGGGCACAGTCACAGTCCCGTCGAAATCAAACATCGCGGCCTTAAATTTGGAAAAATCGCTCATGGATTACTTGTGGTCTCTTTTGATTAGCGTCCAATGAAAAATATACAGAGGCAAAGCCACTATAAACATGGAAATCCATTGAACCAGATCACGTTTTACATCGTTTTTATGCTGATTTTCACGCTTCAATTTAGCCTCTTCCTCACATTCTTTGATCTTTTGATCCTTCTCGGCCTGAGTCAGATTTGGCTCCTTATCAACATTTTTTTGTGCCTTATCATCCCATTTCATCAACAAAGTATCTTCATTACATTCCCAAAACTCATCCATTTCTTCCCAGCCTTTTACATCAAAAACGTATTCGTTCAAAACAAGCTGCACCAGCCCGATAGTGGAAATAAGCATCACGACTATGGAAATTATCGAGACACCATAAAGATAAATTGAACGTATAATTCCAGGATTTTTCATAAAATTAAAGTTATTAAAATAATTTTTTCGCCCGAATTTCTGCGACCTTATTTAACATCTTTTCCTTCTTTTTCTCAAGTTCAGAGCGCTCTTTTGCCGGCAAATATCTCATCATAATATCGGAAATTTCCGCTGCGGCTTCAACATTTTTTGTATAAGCAGTGAAATGCACATTTTTCTCCGCAAACTCAAAATACTGCTCAATCAAAGGCAAAATCATCAGAATCTCTCCACTTTCAAAATGCCGATAATATTCAAGATAATAATTCAAATTGTTCTTTGGATTCAGGCTTATCGCTTTTCTCAAATTTTCCTCACAGATCTCGTTTTGTTTAGCCTCGCAGACCAATTTGCCCTTCAAAAAATACCCCTCGCTATCAATCGGCGCTTTTGCCAAATGCCTATCTATAAGCACAATCGCCCGATTGTACGAAACGGCTTTTTCCGCCTGCTCCAGATAATAATTGCGCGGATAAAATGAACGGCTTAAAAAATCCTTATCAATACTCTCCGACATAAACAAAATACCCGCTTCATAAGCGGCAAAAACCGCTATGATTATGAAAAGCATCATGTTTGAAAAAGTCTTTTTCACTTTATAAACTTTGAAAGCGACCAAAGACCGCAAAAAAGCCATCAGCGCAAAAAGCAGCATCAGATTTACCCAGAAATTCAGATTATAATCGATCAGATTATGTGCAAATGCGCCGGAAATCGCGACTCCCAAAATAAAAACCTCGTCCTTTTTCACTCCGCTCAAAATTTTAAACCGCTTCAAAACAATCACAAAAATGCTTATCAAAAAGCCAAAAAATGCCGCCAAAGCCACAAGTCCGTTTTCCGCCCCGATTTTCAGAAAAATATTATGTGGATGATCACTGCTGCCCAAAAGTGTCTTTTGTATGGGATTATATGCCTGTCTGAAGCTAAAAGGACCCCAGCCAAAAAGCGGTTTTTCTTTGATAAGCTGTATTGCCCCCAGCCAAAAATCCATTCTTTCCACCTTTGAAGTGACGCTTTCCTCATTTGCAAATCTCAATTTTTCACCGACATCCAGTATTTCCTGCCTTTGCGATTTAATATTATTCACGCCAAAAAACATGCCAACAGCTACAATCAAAACCAGAAAAGCGGCTCCCAATTTTTTTAAGCTTACCCTGCGCGCAAAATAAATCGCAAAAATCAGAAACTGCCCCAAAAGCACGATCAAAGCGCCGCGCGAAAAAGTCAGCAAAACCGCGCTCAACACAAATCCCAAAAGCAAGGATTCGCGAAAACTCCATTTTTTGCCGTAAAGCAAAACAAAAACCGGCCACGCCATAATCAAAAAAAGTGCAAAAGCGTTTGGCCACTCGTTTGCATGATAAAAAAGATTCATAAACGGCCCAAACATCCTCGTTTCCGGCATCAGCAAATACTGCAAATATCCCCAAAAAACGGCGATAACCGTGCCAAAAGCCACGATATGCAAAACCTGTCTCAAAGTTTCGCCTTTTCGATGCGCAAACAGTAGATACATGGAAAAAGCCGTGAAAAAAGCCAAAACCTCGCTGAATCCCGTATTCCGCATCTGCGAAAATACAAAACTCATCGCCACGGCTCCCAGAAAAATCAAAACAAACAAAATTTCCCACAAACTTCGCTCTTTTTTCTGCCTAAACTCATAAATCGCCACGCAAACAAAAATCAAAGCAAATGCCAAAATCATCGGATACTCGGCTCCATAATCGTATTTTTTAAACACCGGATTCAGCAATGACAGTAAAAAAATCGCGCTCAAAAACACCGTACTGAAATTTTTGGCTGTAAAATCGAGGATTTTTTGCATAAATCCGCTTCATTATAATTGCCCGTGCCAAAATCCCTAAGCTTTTCCCGGGAAAATCTTTGCCAAAAGGCGGAAATTCTGTTAAAATATAGCAAATAGAAATAAAAATATTCCAATATGTTCAAAGAAAAATACCTTATTTTCCAACGAGGCAATCCATCTCCAGAAGCCAGCAAGCCAGTAGACAGAACTGAAGCTGAATTGCGACAAGCAAAAGAAAATGCCGCCAGAAGTCGCCGCGAAATGATGGAAAAAGCATCACAGGTCGCCGACAGAGTCATTGAAGACATTTTTGGCCACAACGCCGACATTGTAAAAGATAAGCTTGGTCCGAAATATGACCAGATCATTGACAATCTTGGTGATCTCAAACCGGGAGAAAAATACCTGAAATCAGTTCTTAAAGCGGATGGAATTCATATTTTTTTTGTGCTTGATGGACGTCAGGTTGATTTTGATCTCACAACTGCGCTTTTGATGACTGATGAAGAAATTAAGACGCTTTGGCCGCTTGTTACATTAAAAAGAGAAGACATTCCGGCAAGCCGCTCACCCGAAAGTAAACAGGAAACATTCGAGGCCAGAGCCGATAAATACATCATGGGGCCGATCATGGAAATGTTTCTTCATTTCATGCCCGATTCAATTCCTGATGACTTTGACATTGTCAGCGCAATATTAAAAACTTCTACGATCAAAGAAATCCGGAAAGCCCTCATTGAAAGTTATAAAAGAGGAAAACCTTACGAAATCACCACAACCGATTATGGCTTCAAGTTGGAATCAGAGGATCCTGACCTCAAAACCAAAGAGTACGATCTCGAGCGCTTTTTCACCTATTTCAAACCAACGGATATTGCAGGGATGGAATCTGGAAAAGATAAAACAGCAGATCTCGATGCACAGTGGGCGGGCAGAACGGCGGAAGATATGAGTATCGATGATCTCGAGCTGCTACTTTTTGGTGATGAGTCAAAAGGCATTCGTCCACGAACCATCGCTGAAATTGAAAAAATTTATGGACAAATTCCGGACTCTTATGAAGAACCGAAAATGGACGCGCTAATCACCCGTGCGCAAAAACAGTATTTTCCCGCTGCTTACGGCACGAAAAAAGAGATTAAAAAATGGGAGATTAGGAATAAGAGTGACCAAAGAACACCTGAAGATGCGGAACACATAAGACAACTGGCGCATAAACAATTGGACGACATCGTCAGGCAATGCCCTGAAACAAGAGAATTGGACGCGCTCGTGAACAAGTTCTTCGAAAACATGGATGACGAAGAGGCTCAAAAAAATATAAAAAGCGAATTTTTTGGAAAAGTTTTGAAACTCAGTCGCGGCACTATGAAACAGGCTGCGGCAGCGAAATTTTACGAATATTTCATCGAATTGGCGGTTGGCCCCTAATAGTCGCTGATTGAAATCTGGCCTTTTCCCAAAATGAGCCCTATCATGTTTTCACATGAATAAGGCTATTTTAATCGACGTCATCGATCCAAAAACTTCCAAAGAAGAAGCGCAAAAACGCCTGGAAGAAATCGAAAGTCTGGTAAAAACATACGGTGGCATCGTGATCGAAAAAGTGATTCAGAAAAGATCTTTACCCGATTATGAAACCTATATCGGCAAAGGCAAAGTGACCGAACTCAAAGAGCACGCCGAGGCAATGGGTGCCAATTTGATTATCGTCAATAATATCCTGAAACCGCGCCAGATTTTCACGCTTCAGGAAAAATTTGATGAAAAATCGGAAAAAATTGTCGTCTGGGACCGCGTCGATCTGATTTTGAAAATATTTTCCAAACACGCCACTTCAACCGAAGCCAAATTGCAGATCGAACTGGCCTCCATCCGTCACATGGGCCCGCGCATTTTTGGCCTGGGAAAAGATTTGATGCAGCAAACCGGAGGCATCGGGCAACGCTCCGGCCAGGGTGAAACCAATATTGAGCTGATGAAGCGCCATTTGAAAAAGCAGGAAATCGCCATCCAAAAAAAACTCGATCATTATGACACAATCGGCGAAGGCCATCGCAAAAGCCGACAACGTAAAAATCTCAAAACCGTGGCGCTCGTGGGTTATACCAATGCCGGCAAATCGGCGCTACTGAACGCGCTGACAAACAAAGGCGCTTATGTCGCTAACAAGCTCTTTGCCACGCTGCAAACCCGCATCGGAACGCTCTATATTTCGCCGGAAAATCATCACGAAAACGGCAAATACGTCCACGGCAAAGAAGTTTTGATTTCCGATACCATCGGCTTTATCCGCGATCTACCGCCATCTTTGATTCAGGCTTTTACTTCGACTTTGAAGGAAACCATCGAAGCCAATCTGATTTTGCATGTCATTGACATTACCGACAGAGACATCGACAAAAAAATCAAAGTTGTCGAGGAAATCCTCGACCAGCTCGGACTTCACGATAAGCCGAAAATCTATGTTTTCAATAAAATCGATCTGATCGATCATCAAGCGAAAATTCCCAAAAAACACTGGCACGCGCATGGACATGCTGCTGCGCAAAAGACGGCTGAGGAACATCATTACGAAAGCCTGACCTTTAATCCCGATCAGCCGATCCCGGGAATGCTCAAAGCCGGCCGCTATACTTCCCACCTCCTCGGCTGGCGCACCAAAGAGCAGCAAGCCAAAAAACTCGCTCTCTACAAAGGAACTTCCCACGTCAAACCTGCCCGCCTCCTCAAAAAATACGGGGAATTTAACCCCATCTTCATCGCCGCCGAGGAAAAGCTGAATTTGCAAAAACTCATAGAGGAAATCAGAAAAATTGCCTGACAAGCCCTTCATAAAACGGCTGTTTTCTGCTATAATTAAAACAAATAAAAACAAAAATTTATGGACAACATTGAACCAAACGCCCAAACAAACACCCAAACAAACACCCAAACAAACACCGAGCCAAGCACACCGGCTCCATCCCCAACTCCAGAGCCTCCACATTCCAAATACACCAAAGGCTACGCTTTCAAATGGCTTGTTTTCGGCATCGTTCTCGCCGGCGGACTTTATGTGCTTTTGACATATTTTGTTCCCAGCTGGCAGGGATAAGGAGTAAAATCCAAATATGAAAAACAAAAACTCCTTCGGAAAAATCTATTTTTTTGAAACCGAAAAAAGCGAAGAGCGGATTGTCAAAAATGCCTTCCCCAAAGCCGAAATCGTCAAAGAACCCTTCACCGTCAAAAACGCTTCGAAATTCAAAGATGCGGAAATTTTTTGCGTCATGATCGATTCCGTACTCGATGCTGCCAATTTGAAAAAATGTCCAAATCTGAAACTGATCGCCACCCGCACTGTAGGCTATAACCATATCGACCTCAAGTACGCCTCAAAAAAGGGAATCAAAGTTTGCAATGTTCCGGACTACGGTTCCCACGTAATTGCCGAACATGTTTTTGCACTTCTACTTGCCTCAATTCGCAATGTTCTTGAAGGCGAAAATCGCACGGCTCATCAAAAATTTTCCTGGAAAGGTTTGAAGGGGATTGCACTGCAGGGTAAAACTCTGGGCGTTATCGGGACAGGCAAAATCGGCCTGAATGTTTGTCGCATTGGTTCACTGGGATTTTTGATGAATGTAATTGCTTTCGATGTGCATAGAGATGAGGAAAAAGCCCTCGAAAATCATTTCAAATATGTCGATTCGCTCGACGAAATTTGGAAAAACTCCAACGTTATAAGTCTGCACGTGCCGCTTTTCCCTGAAACAAAACATCTGATCAATGAGAAAACAATTAAGAAAATGAAAGATGGCGTTGTTTTGATCAATACTGCCCGCGGCGGACTGATTGATACAAAAGCTCTGATTAAAGCCGTCAAAGCCGGAAAATTTTCCGATGTTGCACTCGATGTCCTTGAACACGAAACCAACATCAAAGAGGACAAAGAACTTCTCCAACTTCCCGGGGTCATCATTACGCCTCACATCGCTTTTTACGCCGATGATTCGATAATCTGCATGTACAAAGAAGCCATCAGATCAATCAACAGCTATTTAAAAAAGGAAACAGTGCTTCTGCATGAGGTGAAAGGGTGCTGAAAAACAAAACTTCCCCAAATTACCTGAGTCTGCGTCGATATTCCCTTACCTGACCGTTTCTATAATAAACCGTCAATTTTTCCCATTGCTTATTGACTCTCCTGGAAGAAATTAAATTAACACCTTCGGGAAGTGTTCCGCCTCCACCGGGGCCGTATTCAACTTTTTCATACAATCCGGGAGGCGCATCCGGCAAATCTCTTAATGCTGGCGGAATAGCAGCTAGAGGTTTGGGCATGGCAGTTGGTGCATTAGCCGGCCTTCTTGAGCCGCGTCTTGTAGTTTTCATATTTAAAATGAAACTAACTTTTGCTCCGCTTACCGGGGGATTTTTTAAGTTTTGCATTTTTTGACGCGCTCTCGTATAAGCCAGTACAGCCTGCAAAGCGCCTGTTTTTCCGAAAACATCACCATATTGACTCAATAATTCTTTGGCCGCACGGTCATATTCACGCGCACTGACATATTTTTTTCCCTTAAATTTTACATGCAAAAGATAGGGGAGTTTTGAAAATGTTTCCAACACCGGAAAAAGCTGCTTCAAATCAGTGCCAGGGAAATTCAAAATGACAGTTTTCCCTTGACGCAGCACAAATAACAATGATGAAGCTCTTAATGAATAAATCGCATACCACCTTCTACTTCTGATAATTTTCGCATTAAACGGTACATCAGTCACCACGCCTTCAAATAAATTTTTAGCAGTTGCTAAAGCCGCATTAACTCTCACAACATCACCGCCTCTGACAGGCTTTTTCCCGTGCTGTGGCCCCTCATGCCAGCCGCCCTCCTGAAGCCTTCTCCGTCTTAGCTGCTCCCATGCAGTTAATCCGCCCTCGTTTGAGGCTTCGCTTTTTTCATGCTCGGATTCGTGACTAGCTGTCCCACCTTCAAACGGCATAATAGAGATATAAATTATCAGATTATTATACCAGAAATGCCGCTTCAGAAAAAGCGGTTAAACCGGGAAAACAGCCAGTTTTATTCCCACCAAAAATAAAAAGACCGCAATTACTATGCGAAACTTGTCCTGAGGAATTTTATGGATAATTTTGCCCGCAACCTTGGCGGCAACAAGCGAAACCGGAATAAATATCAAAAGTCCCCACCAGATTCGCTCACTCATGGCAATCCCGCCAATCCAGACGTATGTAATAATTCGCGTGGAATCAACAAGTAAGCCTATTGCTGCAGCTGTTGATACATACACCGCCTTCGGCAGATCAAAAACCAGAAGAAATGCACTACGTATTGCGCCACCAATCCCAAAAAGACCGGCAAAAAATCCTGAAAGTGTGCCGCCAACAAGCGCGGTTTTAGTACCGGCTTTGATTTTCATTTTGGTTTTCACAACGAGCGAAATAGCATATACAGCCAAGAAACCGCCAAGTATCCGCAACAAAAAAGTTCCATCGACTTTCAGGGATGAAAATGCGCCAAGATAACTCGCAATAAGTCCCGAAATGCCGAAAAGCGCAAATAGTTTGAGATTCAGGCCGGATTTGAAAAGCAGTATTCTCCACAGATTGCTGAAAAAATGAATTATTGACACCAGAAAAATCGCCTCCACCGGCGGCATAAACATCACCAAAACCGGAATCATGATCGTCGATGTCCCAAATCCGGTAACAGTACCGACAGCCGCTGCGAAAAGGGTCAAGAGCGAAATGTAAAAAATATCCATGCGTGTATTTTAAAAGCTTTCCGCAATTTTCCAAACACCTTTTTCACGGAAAGCCGGAATATTTTGGCGACGGGCGGCATTGGTCACTGCTGGAGCAGACTTGCCATTTTTTTTAATGTATTCCGAAAGTGTAATTATTTTTTCACCTTTCAGATAAGCAATACGTTTATGAAAAGATTCAATAAGCGCAAGATAAAGAGCTTTCTCCATTGTTTTTGTATTTTCACTGTCATTATAATCACGAAAGGCTTTGTAATATTCCTGTTTTTCCCTGTCTCTTATTATCACCATTGGAAATCCCAGACTCTGAAGCTGAAAACAAATCAGTACGCGCCCGATTCTTCCGTTTCCATCGCAAAATGGATGAATTGTTTCAAAATCCAGATGGAATTTGGCAATTTTCTCCAGAAAATAAGATGAAACGTCGCTTGTATATTTTGAAATAGCCTCTTCAATCATTAATTCAACATGTTCCGGAGCGGGAGCTATATGAGTTCCAACACGGACATATTCACCTTTGCCTCTGAATCGACCGGCAATTTTATCATCGATCACATTGATGAGCATTTGATGCAGAAGTAAAACAAGCTCTTTATCGAGTTCGTTTGCCTTGGATTTATTGCGGATATAATCAATAACCCGTGCAAGATTTTTTGCCTCGTAGACTTCGCGTAGGGAAAGATCCCTGGCGACCTCCATATCCAAAAGAATTTTTTCCGTCTCTTTAAGAGTAAGAGTCGAGTTTTCAATGGCGTTTGAATTGTAAACATTTTCCGGCACTTCCGCCTCGTCGATAATAGCCAAAAGTGAATCCTTGTCCTTGCTCAAGGCATCAAATTCAGTCTTTAACTGCTGTATTTTCTCCCTGATTTGCTTTGGTATTGGCATAAACTTAGTGAATTGATGCTTGGATTATATCAAATTCACGGAAAATAGTCAAATCTTAGTGAATCGAGGGTGCAAAATGGGCATCATTCACGTATTTTTGGTGGGCCTGCCTGGACTTGAACCAGGGACCAATCGGTTATGCATCTCACAACCGGTTTCCCGGCCTCTTTCGAGTTTGTAAGCGGGACTATCCCTTGAGTCCCATTGACTGGAACTCTCTGCCGTCTAGTCTCTACACCTTCCCGCTCATTGAGGGGGCTTGGCTCGGGATTGCCATAATCACATTGTGATTTTAGGTTTCCCCGAATTTGACAGATTCTACCCCGCATACGCGGGGCAGCCCGTTGATATTGACGCATATCGTGCTAGAAACAATCCACAGCACGAGTTAGCGTCGTATCTTTAAGCCGACTGCTCTAACCACTGAGCTACAGGCCCATTTTTCAAAGAACTGCACCGTCACATAGCGTGACTGCAACGGATTCTAATACAAAAAAACTCCTTTTCCAAGGAGTTAAATTTTACATTTTTTACGCCGCTTTGCTATATTTATGCCACTTTCTCACCCTTCCCGCCCATAGCACTCAACGCCAAAGCCAATCTGCTCTTTTTCCGGGCCGCATTATTTCTATGAATAATATTCTTTTTGCAGGCCGTATCAATAGTGGAATAAACTTGAGGCAGAAGTTTTGTCGCTTCCTCTAGCTTTCCGTCTTTTATAAACGTCAATTCTTTCTTGATCATTGTTTTCAATTTACTGCGCACGGACAGATTGCGGCTTTTCTTCACCGCGCTCTGCTTCATTCTCTTTTTTGCTGACTTGATTACTGGCATTTTTTAAAACTTAGGATAATATGCTTGCCGATTCTATTGTAGAGGCACTTTAAAGTCAACAAATAAATATGCAAAAACAGATCATTTTAGCTTCATCAAGCCCTCGTCGCAAAGAATTGCTCGAGCAGATAGGCCTCAAATTCATCATCCACCCCTCGGAATTTGAGGAAAAACTTCAGCTCGACGATAAGGAGAAAACACCCAAAGAATTGGCCATATACAATGCACTCGGCAAAGCTCAAAAAATCGCCCGTCACTACAAAAATGCTTTGATTATCGGCGTAGATACTATTGTCGCATTTCAAAATCACATCATCGGAAAGCCAAAAGACCGCGAAGATGCCGCCAGAATCCTAAGACTTCTCAGCAATACGACTCACCAGGTTATTACCGGCATCAGTATTTTCGATTCCGATAGAAACCGTGCTCTAAATGGCGTAGAAATTACCGATGTCACTATGGATCGCCTCGAAGAAAAAGACATCATGCGTTACATCGCTTCTGGAGAAGGTGAGGACAAAGCCGCCGGCTACGCTATCCAGGGCATGGGCTCGCTCTTCGTCAAAAAAATCGATGGTGATTATTTCAATGTCGTCGGCCTGCCGATTCATCATTTATATAAGCTTCTGTATAAGCAGTGGTCCGGTTATAAATTTTATGAAAAAAATTTCAATAATCTAATTAATCCTGTACTTTCCAGAAACTGCTTTCCCATTCCCGAAATAGATGAAAAAGCTTTGGCTACACCCAAATAATCCAAATGTCCTCCTTTAAAAAGAATTTCTCTGTCTTCCAAAGGCACCGATTCATCATCAATAATTCTATGCAGATGTCCATGCAATCTTTCCCTGTTTGATTTCAGACTCAATTCAACCAGCCTATCAGCAGCATGCCGCAAATCTCTCTCCTGCGAACGCCGATAATCCGCTTTTACCGCCTCTATCTGTTCTCTCTCTTCGGGATCGGGAGAAGGTTCATCCCTGGTTGGGCCAGACTCGAAACCCTCCCGATATTGCCGACCACAATGCCACATAAAGGCTGACCTTCCTAAGCAATAGCGATTATCCGCCTTTAAAAATAAGTCCGCCGCCGCACTTGCTGCATTGCCGCTCACATACGCGTCGACAATTCCACCGTTTGATTTTACAAAATTCAAAAGTCTTGAATATGGTGCAAACTTCAAAGAAAATCCTCCGAAACTATTCAACAAAATTGATAGTCTCAAACGCCCTTCCAAAATGACTTTGGCGACCTCTGGCCCGACAACTTGAACCAGATCGGTTTCGGCTTCCCGTCTTCTTCTCTCCGCATAATCAAAAAAACATGTCGGCACATCCCCGAGAGGAATATGTTTCACGGCAGAACCACATTCGACAAAATCACCACTGCCATCCCCATCTTTCCCCTCTTTGTACACATAGATTCTCCCATCCTCCTCCTCATGCATGTCACCAACGTTTAAAATCAAATTTCCTTCCATCAAATTTCCTTCCATATGAATTAACTTAAATGTGCCTCATGATACATCACTTCGGTGAGATGTCAATGTGCGGCCATTGACAAAACGCAGAATGTGTGATATGGTAATCGGCTTTTAATCCCTAGTTTAACCAATATTCTTATGCATACGACATTCAGTTTGACACTTGTTGCTGTGCTGTTTTCTCTCTTATTGCCGATTTCTACAGCAAGCGCCTCAAATTATGCTGAAATCACTTCGCATAATATCTATGCGGATTCCAGAGGCAATTTTGACATCCAATATTGCCTGAATACTGAAGCTTACGTCACCGTGGGCATTTATCGTGCAACAGGCACAAATACTTCGGATAACGTGTCAATTTTGGATAATTATGCGTACAAAAATTCTGGTTGTTATACTTCAACTTGGAATAGAGGAAATATGTCCCTAAATCAGCTTTTTTACGGCATTACTACAGTAGCTACAGGATCAAATGCCGGTTCGGACTATGTTTCCAACTGGCTGCCTGTAGATACAAGTTCCGGCAACAATTCTAACAATAACGACAGCAATAACGATTCAACCGGCAACTACGGCAAATCAAAAAATCTGAAATTTCTTGATTTCGAAGTGGAAAATCGCACTTTCAACCCTGAAGACGGCCAAAAAGGTCGCATAACATTTGTCACAACCGCAGACTCCTATGTCACTTTTGAGATCTACGACAAAGACGATGAGGAAGAAGTCATCAAAACTGTTGTGGATAACGAATTTTATAGCGCAGGGCAGTATACGGTGAAATGGGATGGCGGCAATTATTACAACAATACGGTTAGCGCCGGCGAATACAAATTTCGCCTAAAAGCCAAATATGGCGACCAAAATGTAACTGAAACAGGCTATTTTACGGTTCAGAAAGGTATCTATACCGATTCAACAGAGGATCCTCGCCTGAAAAACACTTATGCGACCAAGGAAAGCTTTGATCCAGGCCGCAACGAAACAACAAGCATCGTTTTCACCCTCACTTCCGAGGCTGATGTCACCATCACTATTCAGGACAAACATGGTGACAATATTGCGACAATCTATGACAAAAATAACCGTTCAAAAGGCACTTATGCAGCTGAGTGGAACGGATCTGAAGTGATGGAACGTGAAGGTGTTTATACGTACAAAATCGTCGCAAAAAATTCTTCGGGCCAGGATACCCAAACAGGCACCATCGAAATTGCCGATGATTTTAAAGATCAGAAAAAGCCAAACATCACCAAGGACAAAGTTGATGAAATCCCTTTCAAGCCGAAATTCAACGATTTGCATTTCTCTTTCAGCCTTGATCGTGATGCCGATGTCACAATCGAAATCCGCGACGGCGGAAATGTGATTGCCACCACTATCAGAGAAAAAAGTGTAAATGAAGGGCACGAAAGCCTTGGATGGGATGGCCGTGATGATAATGGCAATTATATAGCCAATGGCGTTTACCAGTACAAAATCATTGCCGAAAACTACAGCGGCAAAGATGTGGAAATCGGAAATTTCTCTGTAGAGGAGACTTCCGGCGCAAAACGCTTATACGACAATTGCGGCTCATTTGATGACGTGGATTCAAATTACAAATATTGCGATGCTATTGCCTGGGCGCAAAGCGAAGGAATATTTGGCGGATACAACGATGGCACTTTCCGTCCAAACAATGCGATTAATCGCGTTGAAGCGCTTAAAGTCATCCTTGAAGCTATGGATGTAAATCTTCTCGATGCCTATGGGCAGCACCTGGGGTTTTACGATACCAATCCAAACACCTGGTACGCGCCATATTTAAAAACCGCTACCAGCCTGGGAATTGTAAATGGTTATAAAGACGGTACTTTTCGCCCGAATATAACCATCTCCCGCATCGAAGCATTGAAGATGATCCTTGAAACCGGACGTGTGAAACACAACATCATTATCCCAACAAACGTTTACGGTCAGCCATATTATGACACGCCAAACACCGGTGCCAGCAAGTGGTATCTGTCTTATGTGTACTTCGCAAAAGAATTCAATCTCAGTGATAATGAATTTTATTTCTACCCTCAATCAAACATGACACGTGGTGAAATGGCCGACATGCTCTATCGCTACCACATGAATGTAACTCAATATTGACAGAAAAAAGTGCTTTTGCACTTTTTTCCTTCCGAAAACAAATTTAAGTATGGTTCAGAAGCCCCCACCGTCGTGGGGGCTTCTTCTTTTAAGAAAGTATCACCGGTGACGCTTTTGTTTTTTAAAACTCTTGTGAAATTTCGCTGCGTCTTATACGATAAAAAAGTTCCTAAAAAATCTTTTTTTTAACCCTCAAAAATATGTTCAAAGCTTTAAAATCACTTATTGCAGGTTTGGCAGCCGGCACTGCACTTGGCATTCTTTTTTCACCAAAAAAAGGCGAAGAAATTCGCAAAAATATCAAAAACGAAGTCAAGAGTGGCGGCAGCGGATTATCAACAGTCAAGGACACTCTTGTCTCCATGGGCAAAGACATCGGAGACACTTGCAAAGATTGCTATGAAGATGTGAAAAAAACCGAAGAATTCAAACAGGGAAAAGAGGGATTGAAAAAAGCGTACAAAAAACATGTGCCCGCAAAAACCCGTGATAAAGTTCAGAAAATCATCAAAAGAATAAAGAAGAACAAATAAAGCCATCAGGAAATGCTGAAAAACGATAAATCACGCGAAATTGCCAAGTCGCTTAAGCATCCCAAAAAGTCCGATCTCGCCCTTCTAGGACCCAAAAATACTTTTTCCGATCTCGCCGCCGCCGACATCAAAATGCCAAAATACTACGCCAGGGACATCGAAGAAGTTTTTTCAGTTGTGGAGCAGGGGAGAGTCAACAAGGGGCTTGTACCGATTGAAAATAAATTGCAGGGCTCGGTGCGCGAAACTATGGATGCGCTTTTTACAAGCAAAGTGCATATTACAAATGAAATTCGTCTGCCGATTCATCACTGTTTAATTACGCATAAGCACACAAAAAAGGAAGATATACGAAAAGTTATTTCGCATTATCAGGCGCTGGGCCAGTGCAAAAAATATCTCAGGAGAAATTTTCCTAAAGCCGAAATCCAAACAACGACATCAACTGCCGCCGCTATTGAAAAATTAAATTCGGCAAATAATCATATTGCCGTCATCGCTCCGGAAATCGCTGCAACGAGCGGTGAAAGTGCGCAAAATAACCATCTGAAAATCTTCGCCAAAAACATCGAAGACTCAAAGGACAACGAAACTATTTTTGTTGTTATTGAGAAAGGGGAGCTGGATTTTGCCGACACAATGACTCAATCGAAAAGTCAAATATTTTCCTGGGAAAAATATCCCCGGGGACACTTTCTCACAGATATTATGGCTTCCCAAAGTGCGTCTTCCAAAACCGCTGCACTGCCGCAAAGTACTACCGCTGTCATTCCCAAAACCTCCATCGCCTTTTATTTCTCCCATGACAAATCGGGCTCCCTTTTCACGATTTTCAAGATTTTCAAGGATGCCAAAATCAAC
Organism: Candidatus Peregrinibacteria bacterium; assembly: GCA_016206505.1. Taxonomy (GTDB): domain Bacteria; phylum Patescibacteriota; class Gracilibacteria; order UBA1369; family LOWO2-01-FULL-3; genus JACQRJ01. The sequence goes on from JACQRJ010000027.1 coordinate 32,730, forward strand.
ATGACAAAAGTCGAATCCCGTCCAACCCAAGTCAAATTCGGCCAGTACATTTTCTACCTGGACTTTGAAGGCCATATTTCAGAGCCCAAAATTCAAAAAGCCTTAAGTCAGATCGCAACAAGCGTCGCAAAACTCAAAATCCTCGGCAGCTATTAGTAAAGAGTTTTTTGACACACATCCTTCATTTTTTCCGCTAATAAATCAAATCTGTCATAGCCGGTAACTAGGTTGAAGTGACCGGCACCTTTCACAAAAATCAGATCGGTATTCAAATTTCGCACCAACTCATCGCCTTTCTCAAGGCCGAAATAGGGATCATTATCAGAATGAAAAACGTAAAATGCGGGACAATTGGCTCTGATTTTTCCCCAGTCAAAAGGCCGACAAAAGCTCGCAACCGTGGGATCAACGGGATTATCCACAAAACCGGCAACAAAAAAAGCCGCCCTTACAGGCGTCTTCTCAAGAATATTAAGCAGAAAAGGCGCTCCAAGACTGTGACCAACAACTATCGAATCTGGCGTTACAAATTCTTTGTATTCCTCAAAAACATCCATCCATCCTCCAAGCGTTTGATTTTCCGGCGTCGGAAATTTCGGCGCAAAAACTTTGTGCCCCAATTTCTCCATCTCCGTTTTGAGCCATGGAAACCAATTGCCATCGGGAGTGTTTTCTTTGCCGTGGACTATGAGGATATTTGGCATGATAGTGGAATTTTACCTTTTTATTCTAGCAAACCGGCAACTTTTCAAATCCTTCAGGCTCGCTTCTGACGCATTTACGCATGTTTTCTTAGTTTTTCGTATTCTTCAATCGATAACTGAACGTCGCTTAAAATTTTCCTAAGCAGTCCCTTACTCAGCTCTCGATTGTGGATTGGTACCACAGTTGTTCTTCCGTCTCTATGTTTGAAAAAAACATGTGAACCCTGAGCATCTCTCTCGGAAAATCCAAGAAGCATCAACATTTTTATCAGTTTTTTTGGCTTGATGGGTATGAGTTTAGGCATTGGAAAGCTCTAGATTTTGAATGCCAATGAATTTTGTTTTCAAAATTTCTTTCTTGTTCACATTGCGAAGGCATAGCTCTAAAACTTCGGAAAGATTTTTTAGCATCAAAGCCTGTGTTTTTCCTTCTGCGTGGCAGCTTGGTACGGCCGGAATCGAGCCGATGAACATGCCATCCTCATCCTGTTCTATGTAAACTGTAAATTTTGACGGTTTTATGATAAGAATTTTAAACAGCCACATTTTATCAATGAATGAGAAATAAGGCAAACTGGCTATCCTTAGGCAATTTTCCCATAGATGAGGACTGTTTTTGATGTAATAGCTTTTACGTCTATTTGTAAATCAGCTTCAAAATAAACAAGCTTATCGTTATCAGCAATTCAATGCTTGCAAAAATAAACAACGGAACGATGTTATTCAATATCGCGTAAGATATCCAGAGTGCCAGCCCAATCATCAAAATCAAAGTATAGGCAATCGAAATATCCTTTGTAGATTTGGTTCTGAATGACTTAATTACTTGAGGCAGTAGGGATGTCGTCACGAGTGCGCCACCCAAGAAACCAAGTATTTCCACTGTCATAATTTTTACATATTAAAATATATCCGAACTCTTCACCCTCTAAGTCCCTCCATCATCTTCACCCTCTTCTCGATCAACTCCGCAGTTCCGATGTCGTGACGGTGAAAAACCGGCCCGGAAATACTGCAAGCCCCTTCCTCGGCGATTTTTTCCGCCTCGGAAATACTGTCCGCAATTCCAACGCAATTAACCGCCCGCGAACCGCACAAATATAAGCCATCTTCGCGTTGATCCACAGAGGCATAATAAATTCTAAAAGCATTCACTGGAATGCTTTTATCCCCGGGGACACTTTTAGAATCCGCACCGGCACCCTCCCCGCCGCCCACCAAAATCTTTTCCCCCTTCACCGGATCATCCGGATAACCGTTTGGCACGAGATATTTGCAAACCGTCGCTTTGCGCTCAAACTCAAGCGGCAAATCGGCCAAAGTCCCATTGATAATCGCCTCGCAAACATCTACGAAATCCGTCTTCAGCAAAGGCAAAACATTCATCACTTCAGGATCGCCGAAACGCGCATTATATTCAATCAACTTCACACCATCTTTTGTCGCCATAAAACCGCCATACATCACGCCTTTGAACTCAGTGCCTGTTTCCTCAAAAAGAGCCTTCGCAACATTTCGCGTAATCTCCGCCGCCTCAAGAACATCTGAAGATCTCAAAAACGGCAAAGAATGATCTGCATCGCTATACGAGCCCATCCCTCCCGTGTTTCCACCTTTGTCGCCATCAAAAGCTCTTTTGTGATCCTGCACCGCCGGCATTTCACAGGTAAAATTTCCATCGCAAAAACTCATCAACGAAAACTCTTGACCGATCAGTTTTTCCTCCACAACAACTCGTCCATCCTCCCTCAAACATTCAAGCGCAAATTCCAATCCCTCTGCCTTTCCATTGAGATGATCTCCTGAAACTTTCACACCTTTTCCGCCCTTAAGTCCGTCCGCTTTCACCACAAAATCATCTCCCAATTCCTCAAAAAATTCTTTCAATCCTTCTTCACTGTCAAAAGAACGAAAGCGGGCATTTCCGGCAATCCCATATTTCGAAAGCAATTCCCTTGTAAAACCCTTCGACGATTCCAGCCGCCCCACGGTAGCAAGTGGCGAAGCGCTTTTGAAACCAGCCTCAAGCAAACCATCAACAACCCCCGCCGCAATCGGCGCTTCCGGCCCAACCACGGCAAAATCAACGCCGCATTTGCGCGCAAATTCAACAATCGCCGCAACATCACAAACATCAGCTATCAAATAATCCTTTGCCAAAGCACTCAAACCCGGATTTTTCGCTCCCCCCACAACAAAAATCTCAACCTCATGCCGACTTCGCATAAAAGTCTCAGCAATAACATGTTCCCGCGCACCACTACCAATTATCAGGACTTTTTTAGCCATACAAAAATTCAGATTAAGTCCAATTGCGCACCGCCTCCACCGTTTTCCTCGTCAAACGGATCACCAAAACCATCACAACCGCCGCAATCCCGCTCCTGTTTTCTCATATCCGACTGCCTCTTTATCACCTGAGGCGTCACATCGCCCGTCTTGTAAACACCGTCAAAACAGGACATATCAAAATCTTTGATCTTTGGATTTCCCTCACTGCAGGAATCAGCCATATCTTTTATATCCCCGTAAAAAAGCCGATCACATCCCAGCATCTTGCCAATCTCTTCAACCGATTTTCCCACAGCGATCAGTTCATCGGTAGTCGGAATATCGATACCATAAAAGTTCGGATAACATATCGGCGGCGCATAAGAAGCAAAATAAATTTTCGCAGCACCGGCGGCTTTCACCATTTCAATGATTTTTTTCGACGTATTTCCCCGCACAATACTGTCATCCACAAGCAAAATTTTCTTTCCTTTGATCAAAAGTGGAATGGTATTCAGCTTATATTTGATAGATTTTTTGCGAACTTTTTGGCCCGGCATAATAAAAGTGCGCCCGATATAACGATTTTTAATCAGCCCCTCGCTGTAGGGGACACCAAAAACCTCCGCCATCGCCAGAGCCGCTGTACGACTGCTATCCGGCACCGGCATCACCACATCGATATCAAGCTTTAATTTTTTAATTTTCTTCGCCAGCTTGCTGCCCATACGCTCGCGAGCCTTGTGAACGGAAATCCCATTAATCACAGTGTCCGGCCTGGCAAAGTAGACATATTCAAAAACGCACGGAGTTTCTTTTCTTTTTTTAATGACTTTTCTATGAACTTTTCGCATTTTTTCATCGATGAAAATCGCTTCACCGGCTCCCACATCGGAAATAAATTCAAATCCAAGAATATCCAGAGTCACCGATTCGGAAGCAAAAATATATTCCGTATCCAGCCCGTTTAAACGCTTACCAAAAACAAGAGGGCGGATACCGTTTGGATCGCGAAAAGCCACCATCCCCTGACGCGCGATATAGGCTACAACGCTGTACGCTCCTCTTGATCTCGCAAATACACTTTCGACTGCTTTAAAAATATGCTCCGGCTTCAAACCGTCCTGATCCTGCCTGGTCAAAGCTTTGCTGAACAAATTCAACAAAACTTCACCATCACTGTCGGAATTAACCATCCGGTGATCTTTTTCGAAAAGTTCTTTTTTAAGTTCCGCCGAATTGAACAAATTACCGTTATGAGCCAGCGTCACACCAAAAGGGGCAGGCCCGAGATAGGGCTGAATTTCTTCAATTGCACCAGTTCCAATCGTCGCATATCTTGTATGACCTACGGCCGCATAACCGGTCAAAAGTCGCATGTGCCTATTGTGAAACACGTCTCTCACCAAACCGAAATCCTTGCGCCAATGAAATTTTGCACCATCAAAAGTATAAATTCCGGCCGCATCCTGACCGCGATGCTGCAAAGTAATCAGTGCATCGTAGGTTTCCTGGGCGACAGGCTGATGTCCGTAAATTCCAACTAGGCCACACATAGGCTTTAGGTTAGGTTATTAAGTCTTTTTGCTGATTTTACGGTATTTTCCATCAAACAGGCCACGGTCATCGGCCCAACACCTCCGGGAACCGGAGTTATCATACCAGCTTTTTTACTGACATTTTCAAAATCACAATCACCGACCAGTTTTTCTTTTCCATCCGCACCTTTTATGCGATTTACACCGATATCGATGACCACTGCGCCTTCCTTTACCATTTCCGCAGTAATCAAATTTGCCTTGCCGACAGCCACGCATAGGATGTCCGCTCGTTTTGTATGCGAAGCCAGATCCTTTGTATGTACATGACAAACGGTTACAGTCGCATCACGATTCAGTAGCATCGTTGCCAAAGGTTTTCCCACGATATTGCTATGTCCGACAACAACAACTTCCTGTCCTTTTATCGGTACTTTGTAATATTCAAGTAACTGAATAACCCCCATCGGCGTGCAGGGGGTCAGGTGTTCAAATTCGGTGCTCAAAAACATTTTGCCCAGGTTGTAAGCCGTAAAACCGTCTACATCTTTTTTCGGCTCAATCGCTTTCAACACTTCCGGCGCATAGACATTTTTGGGCAATGGCAATTGCACCAGAATTCCGTGAATATCGGGATCTTCATTTAGCGAATGGACTTTTGAAGCCAACTGTTCTGTTGTTACTTCTTCATCATAATCAAATTGTTCCCACTCGATTCCTGTATCGCTGCAGGCCTTTTGTTTTTGACGGATATAGGATAGCGAAGCCGGATTTTGCCCTACAAGAATTACGGCAAGTTTTGGATGAATATGTTTGTTAATAAGCCCGCTAACTTGATCTTTTAATTTAAGCAGGATTTCTTTTGAGACCTTGCGGCCTTCGATCAGATTCATAATTTGAAAGGAAAGAAAAGCAAATCAAATATAACTTATGCGCTTCCGGCCGGTCAAGAAGTAGCGAGCAGACACGAGCGCAAGCGAGTGTCCATAGCCGAAGCGGTTCGCGAATTTAGCGAACCCGAAGGCTTTAGGAGAACCTTTCAAGAAATTTGCAAACTCTCTTTCACCACCTCCCAAAGCCGATCGGTCGTGATATCCCAATTTTTATCCACCAAAACTTTTTTCCAACAGTACTTCTCACCCAAATTCGCAAAAATTTCACGGCATTTTTCTGTTAATGCTTCATTTTTCTCATGCACATGCAGATTTTCAATCGCCGCAACATCGCGCACGCCTTCCATCAAAATTGCCAAACCTTCTTTGATAAGTTTTCCGTTTATACATTCCAGAAAATCCTCTTCAAGACCTTTTGCCATTCCCCAGGCGACCCCCGTGCCGATATAATCCTCGGCCACAACATTTACACCATCCTCCAGCATCGAAATAAGTTTAGGCTGAAACTGATAACGATTCATCACAAACCACATTTGCAATTCATCCTCTGATATTTTTTGCTCACCGCTGCGCAAAACATCGTTCAGCAAGGGGCCTGTCGGAGCAAGATCATAAATCGGATATTTGATATATTCCGCCTTCAAGCCATAACCTCGCAATTTTTCCACAAGCCTTTTGGCCTGTGTGGTTTTGCCAATATTGTTTATCCCGTAAAGTGTGATGAATTTTCCCCGCATTAAGTTGTTGTAAAAATTTTAACAACAGAAAACCAACTGTTTAAAATCGCTTTCATTATAACATTTTCAATATTCAACGTATCGTTTCCTGCTTGATTTTTAGCAATATTTCTGTATCATACAAGTAAAGCCAAGCGGATCGTAACTACGGTTCCTCTCGGGTCGCACAGAAGCCTTTCCTGGACGGAAGGCTTTTCTGTAATACGATTAAATAACCTGGTGGAGATAGTTTTAAAGGGGCCGTAGTTTAATGGTAAAACGCTTGGCCGCGGCCCGAGAGATGCCGGTTCAAATCCGGTCGGCTCCACCAGGCAAAGTAGCGAAATTTGCGCTCCAAAGCCGAAGTGGCACGCGAATTTAGCGTGACCGTAGGCGAAGGAGAACTTTCAAGCAAAATGCAAACGTACGTGCAGCATCTTGCGTAGAAAGTTCAGCAAATTCCTATTGAACAAAATTATATCCACCCGTACTCCCAAACCCTCCGCGGCTCTCTACAGAGATTTCTTCAACTTCCTGCCACTGAAACTTATCAATTTTTACAAAAACTCCCTGAGCGATCTTTTCGCCGCGCAAAATTTTCACAGTATCCGAAGTGAAATTATAAACCAAAACTTTTATCTCATCATTCGGCCCGCAATAATCATGATCGATAATCCCAAAACCATGTGGTGGACTGATGCCTTTCTTTATTGGTGTACTGCTGCGACTTGCGATCACAAGCATGTAACCTTTTGGCACTTCTACGATCAAATTTGCAGCAACCAAGCCGATTTTTGCCGGCAAAACCTCGGTGTCTTCGCGCGCGATAATGTCAAAACCAACCGAACCGTCGGTTTCATAGACCGGCAAAGGCAAGGATTTATCGATTCTTTTTATCTTAACTTCCATCACAAAGTAAGATAAATTACTCAAGCCTTGAAAAACAATATGAATTTCAGAAATCTCAATGTTCTCGTTCTAAATTGGCTTCTTATCCTCGCCGCTCCGGTTGATGCCGCCCCTAAAGCCAAGATTGATTTTGCCGTCGGTGGCCAAGCTGTGATTGAGGGAGTAATGATGCGCTCTCCCAGATCTTTGACTATCGCCGTTCGCAAGCCTGATAAAAAAATTAAAGTCAAAAAGGATCACCATTTAACAATTTGTCAGAAATATCCAAAATTAAACATTCCCATTGTTAGGGGAGTGATCAATCTTTTTGAAATGATGATAATTGGGACCAAAGCCATCAACTGGTCGGCAAATGAGAGTATCAGAGATGAGGAGGAACATAGTGACGACTCATCTCCAAAAATAAATAAGCAACACGCTCTGGAAAAACATGAAGAGGAATCAAAATCTAAATTAAGCAAGTTCTACGAACTCCTCATGTTTTCCCTCTCCCTCGCCCTCGCCATCGGCTTCAGCCTTTTCCTTTTCAAATTTGTACCGCTCGGCATCACCTCATTGATCGACAAAAATTTTTCAACGGTTCATGAGAATTTCCTATTTTTCAATTTCATTGACGGCACACTAAAAGCCACGATTTTCCTCACTTACATCTGGCTTCTTTCTCTTATCCCCAGTTTTCGCCGCGTTTTTGAATACCACGGCGCCGAGCACAAATCCATTTTCACCTATGAAAATAAGCTCGATTTAAAAGTTGAAAATGCAAAAAAACAAACCCGCTTCCATCCCCGTTGCGGCACCAGTTTCATCATCATCGTTTTCATCATCAGCATTTTTGCTTACACACTTTTGCCAAAGCAGGATACTTTCATTGAAAATTTCCTTCTGCGCGTTACTTTTTTGCCGCTTGTAGCCGGCCTTTCTTATGAAGCCCTCAAGATTAGTGCAAAGTATTCCACAAGCGCTTTTGTAAAACCTCTTATCGCTCCCGGCCTGGCCTTCCAGCGTCTCACTACAAAAGAGCCGAAAGACGGTCAGCTCGAAGTCGGCCTCGAATCACTCAAGGCCGCATTGGAGATGGAAAAGCAAATATAATTTTGATAAAACCCGTATTCAAATAATGTGTCTTTTTGCCGAAAAAAACTTGACTCTTTTATCAAAAAGTAAGAAAAATTACTGCAAATTTAATCAATTGAATTATGTCTGAATCTAATAAACAAGATAGCGCAGGAGATGATTTAACAGCAATGTCGGGACCAACGAGACCAAAAGGTGTCCTCCATCTGGACACCTTCCGGGAAGCTGAACATGCAGCTCAGCACCCATGGTCTCCATCTACAATTAGGCTTGAAGACCCAGAAACAAGGGCTATACGTGCACAATTGTCTCAAGCAACAAGAGCAGCTACGAATGCAGATAAAAATACAGATGAAGAGGCGTAAATTTCAGCTCAATAAAAAAGTGTCCCCGGGGACACTTTTTTACATTTTTAAATCAAAACCTCAGGCTCAAATTTCTCATTTCTCACACCTCCTTTACCTACTCGCATTAACCGCATCATTTACTTCTACAGCAACTGAAGGTCCCATAGTGGTTGTAACTGTTACACTGTTCATGTAAGTACCTTTCTGTGAAGATGGTTTAACTTCCATAACGGCTTTCACAATCGCCTTCAAATTTTCCTTCAACTTATCCGTACCGAAAGATACTTTGCCAAAAAGTACATGCAAATTTCCATCTTTATCTACGCGAAGCTCCACCTTGCCTTTTTTCAACTCCACAATCATTCTCTCAAAATCCGGCCCGACAGTTCCGGCCTTTGGATTTGGCATCAATCTCTTTTGCCCCAGTACTTTTGCAACTTTTCCCAATTCCTTCATCTGATCCGGTGTCGCAATCGCCACGTCAAAATCGGTCCACCCTTTTTCAATTTTCTTAATCAAATCATCTGTTCCGGCGGTAGTAGCGCCGGCGGCTTTTGCAGCCTTGGCCTGACTTTCATCCACAAAAGCCACAACCCTCACATCTTTACCCGTACCATGCGGCAAAGAAACCGTGGTTCTGATATTTTGATCGGCCTGTTTTGTATCGATTCCAAGATTAAAATGAACTTCGCAACCACTATCAAATTTTGTGATTGCTGTTTTTGGCAGAAGCTCCAATGCTTCTTGAAATTTGTAAAGCGGCTTATCAATTAATTTGATAACTGCCAAGTATTTCTTTCCACGTTTAGCCATATAAATGTTGTTAGTGGTGCAAACCCCCGTAAGGAACGGGGTCCCACGAAATAAATAAATTAACCTTCAAATTTCACTCCCATACTGCGTGCTGTTCCGGCAATAATTTTCACCGCCTGATCCATTTCATTTGCATTGATATCCTCCCATTTGCGCTTGGCTATGTCCTCAGCTTGTTTTCTGGTCAAAACTCCAACTTTATCTTTATGCGGAGCCGCTGATCCCTTTTCCAGCTTCAATGCTTCCTTGATCAGCACTGCCGCTGGCGGACTTTTAAGGATAAAAGTAAAACTTCTGTCGTCAAAAATGGTAATTATTACAGGCACTGTAGTACTTCCCATTTCCTTGGTCTGGTTGTTAAATTGCATACAAAAATCCTGCATATTTACACCATGAGGGCCCAGAGCCGTACCCACGGGAGGCGCCGGATTGGCCTTTCCTGCGGGAAGCTGCAGTTTGACCATAGCTTTTATTTCTTTAGCCATAAAATTTGTTTAATTTTGCTAAAATTCGTTCTTAACCGAGTGCGTAATAACGAAATTCTAGGTATTTTTTGCGAAAAGTCAAACCAATTCAAATCAAAACTCATAATCCAGCAAAGTTATCAGATTTCTGATCTGTGCGTGATATTCTTTTGGATAAGAAAATGCGTAAATCATATTGCTGATTTTCACCGTCAAAAATGCCACGCCGGAGCGCTTGGCATCATTCATAAAAAAAGATCCCTGTCCAAACTCATTAGTTTCATTTATCTCTGTATCAAGTCCTTCCGAAGCTCTTACTTTCAAAACTTCGTAAACCTCGGTGATCGAACTAGCCGGTCCGACCTGTAAAACATAAATTTTAGCTAATAAAATTTCAGCGCTTTTCACGAGTGTCTTTGTCACATTCAAATCATACAAATCATCCACATAAACGGTTTTAAAGACAAAACCGTTATGGGGCTCATTTGAAAGAATTGCATTTGCAAAGCCAGAGCTCTTGATCTGATCATCACGGATATAAACATTTGTTGCCCAATTGGCATAATTTTCACTTTCAAAATCGGAGGAATCTTCCGCATTGGTATTGCTATCCAGAGTCGTACTGGCAGAAACTTCCAGGCTGGAAGCATCCGAACTCTCTCTAGATATGCCATCCCCTTCATCAATCTGCGCAGAGTCAACAGGATCGGTTGCAACAGAAGAACCCAGCACATTTGTCTCCATACTTTTGCTCAAATCCAGACTCTCCGGCAATGGCACTTCCGTACCATCGGATAAAACTTCTTCCGAAGCACCTTCTTCAACGGGAAAATAATCATTCATGGCAATTTCCGCCATCACAACTATCACTATAATGGTCAGAAGAACCGTAAAAACTGTAAATTTTCGCATCTAAACTTGGAATATTGGAATAAGGGAATATCCAAATCAAAGCTTATGACAAAGTAGCGAGATTTGCAATCCGAAGCCGAAGCGTCACGCGAATTTAGCGTGACCGGAGGCGAAGGAGAACTTTCAAACAAAATGCCAACGAAGGTGCAGCATTTTGTGTAGAAAGTTCAGCAAATCCCTATTGAAAAACATCAAAATTTACTTTTTTTTGATCTGCGTAAAATCCAGTTCAACCGGAGTCTCTCGTCCGAAGATTGTAATAAGAACCTTAACTTTACCCTTTTCTTCATCAATATTGCTGATAACTCCTTCATAATTGGCAAAAGGCCCTTCCAAAACCACCACATGATCGTTGTCAGTAAAGTCGATTTTGAATTTAGGCTCAGCCTGACCCATATGTTTTTTAATCACTTTCCACTCTTCCGGAGAGACAGGCACGGGAATAGTTCCAGAGCCTACAAACCCCGTAACATTTGGAGTATTTCTCACCACATACCAACTGTCATCGGTCACGACCATATCAACAAGAACATAGCCTGGAAAAATGCGCTTTTCTTGAGTAATCGGCTCACCCTTCTTGATGACGATTTCAGTTTCCTTTGGTACAACAACATCAAAAATCAAATCCTGCATGCCCAACGACTCGATACGTTGAAGCAAAGCCTCACGCACCGCATCTTCATAACCTGAATAAGTGTGAACCACATACCAATGGCGACCTGTATCTTTCGCTTGTCGTGACATAACTTAAAATTTCAAATTGACTAAATAACTATAAAGCTGACCAAATAAATAATCGACCGCACCCAAAACAACGGCCGCAACAAGGCAGAAAATAAGTACAATAATGCTGATTTTTACAGCTTGTTGTTTGGTCGGCCATGTAACCCTGGTCAACTCCTCAAAACTTGCTCTTAAATAATTTGATACCGCGTTTACTGCTTTCATATGTTTATGTTCTCATTTTTAAAAAGCCTCTCGGCTCGAAAATGAATATAGCATCGATAGTCGCGAAAGCGCAAGGAAAAATCAGCCGGCATTGCTAAAAAAGCCAAAAAATGCTAAAATATCAGGAAACAAAAATACAAATGAAAACTCTCTTTCAATTCACGCTCGTCATGGGTTTAATGGCTCTTGCCCTGCATTTGCCTGCATTTGCCGCCAATCTTCCCATCACAAGAGACGTATATGAGGCCTCAAATATTCCGCGTCCGCCGGACAAGGAAGGCAAAGAAATTGTTAAGGATCTGGTTTTTGGCGGTTTAAGATATGTAAAAGTGATCGCAGCTGTTCTCGGCATCCTCATGATTACAGTCATGGGCTTCAAACTGGTAATAAATAATGGAAACGAAGAGGATGTCACAACTTCCAAGAGGGGACTGATCTTTGCAATAGTTGCTTTCGTAATTATCAGCATGTCTCAGGACATAGCCAAAATCTTCGACATGGAAAAGAAAAGCATTTTGGATAGCCCGCAGGAAATTCTCAACCGCGTACACCTTTTTGATAAGCAGGTCGAAATTTTCATGACCTTCACGAAATACGCGATTGGCGCTTATGCCACTTTGATGGTAATTCGCTCAGCCATAAGTTTGATTACAGGCGGAGGCAACGAAGAAGAGACTACAAAGCATAAAAAAGGCATTATGTTCAGCGCTGCGGGACTGCTTTTGATTTATGTCGGAGAAGTTTTTGTGCAAAAAGTTTTCTACAAAGTGGACAAAAATGTCTATTCCGGCATCAATGGAAATCATCCCGGAGTGGATGCAAAGGAAGGTGTTGAACAAATCTCCGGAATCATCAATTTGATCATTTCCTTCATTGCTCCGATTGCTGTTTTAATGCTGATTGGCGCTGCGATTATGTATGCAACCGCCCGCGGCGAAGACGAACAGATGCAAAAAGCCAAAAGACTTATTACAGCGATTGTTATCGGAATTGTAATCATTTACGGAGCTTTTGCTTTTGTGAATACTATTATTTTAAGCCGATTGACTGAAATCGGTGTAATTGCCGAATCATGAGAAAATTGATTAAATCATTCATTTTTGCCGTATTACTTTTGAATCTTGGATTGACACTCAATCTTGTAGCTACAACGGCATCTGTTTTTGCAGAAGAGCCGCAAGAAAAAAATGACAAAACTTCCCAGGGTTTCAATCCCCTCGATACGATTATTGAAATCGGCGACCCTACAGGATTGCCCAATTTCTATACAAAAGGCGACAAACATGTCGATGCCCCAAATGACTTTACCGAGCCGGGCGTAGGAACAGCTACCAGCCCGATCCTTTATGCGATTGATCTTTTCCGCTATCTGGTTAGCGGCGTTGCTTTAATTATGATATTTATTGCCGCTGTCAAACTGATTTCCACCGCGAACGAAGAGGAAGCTGAAAAAATGAGAAAAAATCTTATCTTTGGAGTGATTGGACTTTTGATAATTCAACTTGCTGATGTTGCGGTGAAAAAAATGTTTTTCGGAGAATCGGGCGAAGCCTTTGAAAGTGAAGCGGTAGCCGAGGATTTTGCGCGGGAAAGTGTCGATCAGATTCGTGGAATCATAGGCTTTGTAGAAGCTTTTGTCGGTATTGTCGCTGTTCTTGTACTTGTGATCCGCGGCTTTACCTTGATTGTCGGCAGCGGCGAGGAGGAGGATATTACCAAAGCCAGAAGGCATGTCACTTATGCTATAGCCGGCCTTGCAGTTATCGCCATTTCCGAAGTTGTGGTGCGCGGTGTTATTTTTCCCGCCGCCGGAGAAGAATTGCCCGATGTCAATAAAGGAAAATTCATTCTTATAGAACTTGTGAATTTTATCACCGGCTTTATCGCCATAATCTGCTTCGCTATTCTTTTTTATGGCGGCTACAAATACGTTGTTTCCGCCGGCAATGAAGAGGAAAACGAAAAGCTGAAAAAACTTTTGACCGGCACTTTGATCGCTTTGGCTTTGACTCTCGGTGCCTTCGCTCTGGTGAATACTTTGGTGAAATTCGATCCCAAAGAAGTAACGCCTGCGGAAGAAACCAAGCCGAAATCGCCGGAAATTATTGAACAGTAACATTTGCTAACAAATTCTTTCAAATCTATAATCGAAAAGAAAAATGCCCCTCATGAAAAAACTCATCTCATTCCTCCTGGTAAGCCTGATAGCTGCTTTTGCATTAAGTTTTGCAAGCATAAGTGTTGCAAATGCAGGCGCGCTTGATGAGCTTAAGAAACTTATTACTTCTGGAGATCAGGACGGAACCGATTTTACGGAATTCAAGCCGGGAGAAGATCTCACTTTGACTGCAGATGGCTTGAACGAATCGCTGACAACTGAGGACAATCTTAAGTCTTATGTTATCCGTGTGGTAAATTTTGCTTTGGGCTTTTTGGGACTTATAGCTATAATAATTGTAATTTATGGCGGCATACTTTATGTCACTGCGGGAGGAGAAGAAGAGAAGACTCAAACAGGTAAAAAAGCGATTACTTACGCTGTTATCGGTATCATTATCATTCTGGGCTCATTTGCTTTTGTAAATACGATTATCAAAGGCGCCAGTGGCGGCAAAGAAAATGGCAGATTTGTTTCCGGCAGCGCTATCGGTAATAGTTTCAATGCATCGGCCGTACAGGTAAGAAATATCGCCCGCGAAATTTATACCGGATTTATATTGCTTTCAGAATCCGCGGAGGAATTAAAAGGAATTTTAAGTGATCTGGATAAACCTCAATTTTCATACAAAAAAACTCTTGTGGATCGCAATAATATGCTTAGCTTTCTTGCCAGCGCCGAGGCGAAGTTGCGCAATATTCAGGCAAGATTGATCAAGTTTTCCACCGCCTACACACGCATAAACGAACTTCTGCGTTACATAGATTTGGCCAAAAGTCAGGTTCAGGCGGCCAATGACTTTCAGCTAGCCAAAATTAACGGTGGAAATTTGAATGTTGAAACATGTGAAATATCCAGACCGGATAGCACGGGAGCATCTACAGGATTTGGAGCAACAGGTGGCACTACTGGCGGAATTGGAAGCGCGACAAGTAGTAATACAGACCAGAAGGCGGAATATTGCGCAGGATACAGTGAATATCCAGTCGATCTTGTGCCTATCTGGAATGGAATTAGCGAAAATCTCCTCGATGATGAGACAAATCCTTTGAGCATTAAATATGTTTTTGATCCCTTGAAAAAAGATTATTTGCGCAAGCTTTTAAGCTTTTTCTCCGAGTTACAGGATATCAGGGATACTTTAACAGGCTTGAAAGCCGCAGAGGCGGGAGACATCGGCAAGGTCTATGACCAGATGAAAGCCACTTTTGGTTTCACGGATGATGATATAAAAAAGACCACTGATGGAGGGTTTCCCGATAATGCCTATAATGCAGGATTTATCGGAGCACTTTATAATTGGGAACTTTACAATACCGCAACCGGAGACGACAAAGGAGCGGTTACCGAGCAAATGGGTGTCATGCTGCTTTCCGCCCTGGAAAAACAGTTTGAATTTGCCGACCTTTTAACCAAATTAAAGTCCGTTGAAGCACATTTAAGGGCCAATGTGATAAATGGTAATGCGCCGCTTGTCGTTACTTTTGACATTATAGACAGTCTTGATCCCGCCGGCGGCACCATCGTTCCAAGCAATATCAAATGGAATTTAAGCGGCGCCCAAACCTTTGAAGGTGAAAATCTTCAGGACGAAAGCCTGCAAAAGGTTGCCATTACAGCCGATACCGTCGTATGCGACGAAGGTACATATACCGACAAGCCCGACCTTTATGGCACGGTTTTCCGACAATGTACTTTCAAACGTCCGGGCACTTATGTCGCCACAGTGACTATCGGTTCCAACGATCCGACAAAATTCATTTCCGGACAAAGCAGCTTGATAATCAAAGTAAATCCGCCAACCAACAAAATAGATCTCAATGTAAAACCGCAAAGCGCTCAACAAGGCGTCAATGTCATCTCTTATTACACCAACGGCTTACTGAAAAACGATCAGGATCTCGTGCCAATGACTTTGAAAGAAGCCAAATCTGTCATTTTTGACGCAAGCGGCACCACTCCAAAAATTACCAATTTCACCTGGGATTTTGGCGATGGCACAAAGATAGATACCGATGCCTCCGGCAAACAAACTCATGAATACAAAGTGGAAGGAAAATATCGCGTTCAGCTTGAAGTCATCAATGAACTTGGCGAACTCGATCGCAAAATTTTCACAGTTGAAGTGCGCAATATCGCAGCCAGAATTCAGGTTTCACCGACAGAGAATATCCTTATAGATCAGGCGGTTTTGATCGATGGCCGACTTTCCTCGGCATCTTCCGGCAAAATCAAACTCTACGAATGGAAATTAACCAAAATTTCCGGCCAGGGAGCGCCAAAAGATGTCGATCTGACTTTAAACAAAAACAAAAGTTCTTTCAGCCACAAGTTTGCCGAGCCCGGCAAATATCAAATCGATCTCACTATCACCAGTGATCTGGAAACCGTTTCCGCTCAACCATATTTTGTCACTGTCGCCAGCAAACCTCCTGTCGCCATTTTTGATCACAAAACTCCAGAGCCACATCAGCCCGGAACTGTTCATTTCAACGGTTCAAAAAGCTTTGATCCGGATGGCGAGGAAGAAAATCTGCTCTTCAATTGGACCATCGAGCCCGACAGCAACAATGGCAAAAACTGGCTTTATATAGTAGACAATAGAAGCTCTTTACAAAAAGCGCCGAAAGTGAAATTTCTTAAGAGCCAGGAATATGAAGTTACTTTGAAAGTCACCGATAAAAACACTCTTGCCGCAGATCTCAAAGAAGAATCCGGCGAAATTACCAAAAAAATCGAGATCAAAAACGTCCTGGATATCGCCTGGGATGAAAATCAAAATGTCACTGCCGTACTCGATAAAGATGGCAAAGCCACAATTAATTTCAAATTTGAAAGTACCAATGGCAAAGCCTATGAAATCAATTTTGGTGACGGCGAAAAAAGTTCCGGCGATATCAAAATTTCCGCCGTTGTGCCGCATACTTATACCGAAGGCGGCAAATTTACCGCCGAAGTAAGAGTTTACGACGCAGATGACAATGACAATTCCGTCAAACGCACGATTTTCATCGGTGGCAGCAATTCACCGATTGCCAAAGCTGAAATTCTTGTCAATGGAGTGCAGATTCCAGATACTTCGGAAATAATCGATGTTTACAAAAAAGATGTCCTGACTTTTGATGCCAGCGCTTCAAAAAACATCGACGGTTCCGGCAGAAATTTAAAATACAGTTGGGATTTTGGCGACACCGAGTTGAGTTCAAACAAAACCGCAACTCATTCATATAAGGAATTGAGTCCAAAAGATCCAGGATATTTCACAGCCAGTTTAAAAGTTTTTGATAAAGATGAACCAAATAAAATCAGCGAGGATAAATTGAAAATTCGTGTAAATGCCAGCGCCCCGACTTTTTCTTCTTTGCAGGCCGTACCGGAGACCAGAGATGGTAAATTGATTACACCCGTTACAGTAAACCTCAAGGCCTTCAATCCCGAGGATAAAGACGGCCAAATCACCCAATACAAATGGTGGTATTTCGATGTCGATGATCCCGATGAACAGCTTGGTGTTCAGGTGACACAAGTACCGTCAGCCAGGTTGATAATCGGAACAAGCGGCAAGGAAGGCCTTGAGCGCGAATACGGCTTTGGCCTCGAAGTTACCGACTCGGATAATTTGAAAACTTCTTCCGAAGATATTTTCGATAAAAACAATGTCCCGAAAGTAAAAGTAAAAAACGGCCCCAATGACTTGCCGATTGCCAAATTCAGTGTAAATACCACGAAAGTTTTCACCGGCGATGAAGTCACTTTCACAAGCAGTTCCAAGGATCCCGATGGCAAAATTACCGCTTATATCTGGGATCTGGAAGGGGATGGATTTTTCAATAACATGCCGATTGATAAATCTGTTGTCGAGTATGTATATAAGGAACAGAAAAAAGATGGTTATGAAGTCCGCTTAAAAGTTCGCGATGACAAGGGTGGAGAAGCCGTTTCCGAGCCTGTAAAGATTTATGTGCAGACTTTGGCAAAAGCTCCAACCGCCGCTTTCAAATTTCAGGTCATCGAAGGTTCCGGCGGCAAAAAAGTGAAATTCACCAATAATTCAACAGCCGACAAAGATGCCGGCGCCGAAATCATCGCTTTCAAATGGGATTTTGACACCGCCTCACAATTTGATAATGCCGATTCAGACGGTGACGGTAAAAAAGATAACGATAGCGATTCTACAGCCAAAGAACCCGAACGTCTTTATATCGATGCCGGAGAATATGTTGTGAAATTAACAGTCACCGACAATCAGGGCTCCACAGATGAGACAACGCAGAAGTTGGTAATTCCACTCGCCAATGCCCCTACAGCCGCCTTTACTTACAAAATAGTGGCCGGCAAAATTATTTTCACGGACAATTCCACCGCTGACACGGCGAAAGGAGCTAAAATTGAAAAATACACCTGGGACTTCGATACCGATTCACAGCTCGATAATGCCGATTCAGACGGCGACGGCAAAAAAGATAATGACAAAGATTCTACCGAAAAAGAGCCTACATTTACTTATCCAATCGAAGGAGAATATAAAGTGAAACTTATGGTTACCGATAACTACGGCAACACTGATGATGTTGTAAATAAAGTAAATACCAAGACCGGACCAAACTTGAGCGATCCGGGAAACTTTGGCGATAATCCCGATGACCCGATAGACGGTTTTGGTCTGAAAGACCCCAATAAAAAAAGTCCATCACAATCCCTGGTTGCCGTCATGAGCAGCAATCCAAAACCGGACAAAGATGGAATACTTTACCTCACAGGCGACAAAGGCACGGTTACTTTTGATTTCACCGGCTCAATCGGACAGATCGCCGATTACACTTTTGATAAAAATATCTATTTCGATACCGACAAAAATGGTATAAATCATGACGACCAGGATTTTAAAACACCATTGCCTGGTACCTGGACAACGAATTTCGAAAAAGCCTGGGGCAAGATCGTCGTCAAGCTCACAATCAAGGACATCTACGGCAATGAAAATTCTGTCAGCCAGGAAATAAAATTTAAATAAAAACCATGGATGAGAAAACTACCAAAGATGTGAAAGCGGAAGATTTTGGCATGGGCGATGACGCACAAGCGCAAGGCCAACCCCAAGCTCCAAAAATCAATAATTACGCCAGAGATATCAAGCCCTCCGCACAAACTTCGACAGAAAAACCTCAAGTCGATCCCAAGGACAATCCGCCACCGGTCACTTCTAACACTCAGCCCGCTCAATCATCGCAGTCAACAGCCTCAGCAACCCCCACCAACAGCTCACCCTCACCCTCAACTTCAGCTACAACAAGCTCACCCCAAGCCACCGGCAAAACCATCGGCCAGGTAAAAAGCGGCAAAACTTTGCCGCCGCCCATGGATCCCGCCAAAAAGAAAAAAGTCGTACTCGGCTGCCTCGGGGGCTTCGGTTCAATCATGTTGATCTTCTTAGGGATAGCATTTTTATTCATCTCCCAGTCTGACGAAACCACTACAAATCCGATCGCCAAGCTCCTAAATCTCAATCAGGCCAGCTTCATCAACGGCTTAATCACGTTCATCCATCTCATTTTCATACTTGTTTCACTTACGGTTTTCGTCTTTACCATGGTTGGCGTTTTCAAAGCCAGCATGGCCAAAAAAGATGACAAGGATGCAAAACGCGCGGGCTTAAAAATGAGCATGATTTCCGGCATCATTCTTGTAATAGTATTCTTTGTTTGGGCTTTTGTTTATTTTTACCTCGACGGCAAAAGGATCAACGTACAAACTGCGGATATAGCGCCGATTATCACCGAGCCTGAAGATACGCTAAATCTTACCGCTCCGGTCGATATTCGTTTCGATGCCAGCAATGTTCCCGTCGATCAGCGCAAATTTCAGATCATTTCCTACGACTGGAATTTTGGTGACAAATCTACTGGAACAAGTCAAATAGTTTCCCATACCTTTGAGGAAAAAGGCCGCTATGACGTTGTTTTGAAAGTTACAAAAATCGACAAAAAAACCGGTGAAGAAACGGTCGATAGCTACACTGTCATTGTCAGCATTCAAAATGAAGCACTTTCCGCCATCATCGAAGCCGATCCGCAATCCGGTCCAGCGCCGCTGAAAGTAAAACTCGACGGCGGAAAATCAGAAGATCCGGATGGCACAATCAAAACCTACGAATGGGATCTTGATGAAGATGGCGAATTTGATGACGGCACAGGCAAAACCGTTGAAAAGGAATTCACCAAAATCGGCAAATATAAAGTCTCTTTGCGAGTTGTTTCCAGCACCGAAGAATTTGATATAGCCGAAAAAGAAATCATCGTGGAACAGGCCAAACTTCCAGAAGCGAAAATCGAAATTACCGATAATCCCACAGCATTTACGACCGGCGTTGAATATATTTTCAAATCCGCATCCACTTCGCCAAACGGCTCGATAGAAAAATACGAATGGGATTTTGGCGATGGCAGCAAACCTGAAGCCACCAAAACCGTCTCCCACACATTTACCAAAGAAGGTACTTTTGATGTTACATTGAAAGTCATTGATGAAAAGGAAGAAGAAGCACAGACACTGATGTCTATCACAGTTGGCTCACCACAAGGCACGCCTAAGGCAAAAATTGAGACTGATCCCGTTTATACCGCAGGCACAATAAATCTCGAAGGCGAAGTGCCTTTTATTGTTGCCTTCGACGCTTCCGGCTCTACGGATAGCGATAATAATATCGTGGATTATGCCTGGGACTTTGATGATGATGCAAAAAATGATAAATTTAGCGCAAAAACCACATATACTTTCACTCTTGAAGGCACTTATACAGTGAGGCTGTCGGTTACCGATGCCGATGAAAATGTTGGAACTGCAAGTGTGATAATTAAAGTGAAAGCCCAGGGAATAAAAGCCAATCTGCAGGCCGATAAAATCGAAGGCAGCATACCTTTGACCGTAAAATTTGATGCTTCCGGTTCGAGTTATCAAAATGGGCAGATTACGAGTTATCAATGGGACTTCGGCGATGGCGGCAAGCCAAAAGTAGGCAGTGCCAAAATCAGCCATAAATATACGGAAATCGGAACATACACCGCGGCGGTTACGGCAATAGGCGGAGATAACAGTCGCTCAACCGCTCAAATAATTATCACTGTGCGCGAGATTCCTTTGACTGCCTGTTTTGTTTCCGTTTTTGAAGAAGGCAAAGCGCCGCTCAAGACGACTTTTGATCCAGGCTGCAGCACCGGCACGGCGGTGAAATATTTTTGGGATTTTGGAGACGGACAAAACTCAACCGAAGTAAATCCTACACACGTCTACGAAAGCGCCGGCGACTACACTGCGACTTTGGAAATAGCGGATGCTGACAATACGGTCTCTTCCGCCAGCCTGAAAATCACTGTAACCGCAGAATGACATGTCTAAAAAAAATCAGAAAACTTTCATTTCTATCGTTGCCGCTCTTGTTATCCTCGGCCTTCTGATGAGCATTGTTTTGCCTTTTGTCGGCGGGTACTAGATCGTGCACGCGCCCTACAGTTTTCTTGCCCGCTCTCTACGAATGTTGCAATGCTTCGCGCTGAAGACCACTCCTCGAGTAGGGCAACAAAGTCTGCAATATGCAGTTCCGGGCTCAGCCCTTCGCAATTCTATTCCTGATCTCCAGATATCGCAGATCTTCTCTTCCCAAATTCGCCGTCTCTCTGATGGTCAAATTTTGCTCATCAATCAGCCCGTTATGCATGAATGCGTGGTGCTCTTTGCAAAGCGGAATAATATTTGCATGCGAGCGGCTTTTTGCCCATCTCTCGATATGATGCAGCACTTTGTATGGTTTGTTGCAGTTCGCATAAGCACAGCGATTGTTTGTTTTAGCGAGGGCGGCGGTACGGATAGATTTTTTGATGTAGGTGCGGCGGGAGACATGGCCGCCTTGCCCATCTGTTTTGCGTGGGAGGGGCGCGTCCAATGGCTTTGCGCATTCAATTGGCGAATTTTCGTACCCGGAATTTGAAAAATAAAGAATTTCCAGTTCGGAGATTTGTATAGGGTTGATCTCTTCGTCTGCGCTATCGCTTTCAGAAGCAATGTCGTAATTTTCTCTTAATGCGGGCATTGCACTTGAAATTTTCCCCACGCCTACGGCGGGCGCAGCGGGAAAATCTTGGACAATTTTCAGATTTTGTTGCTTTGTATACGCAGGGATTTTCGCATCTGCACGACTGCCGTCCGATTGCTTTTTCTCTGCAAATTTCAGTTCAATCATTTCGCATAATATTCTTCTCAAAACTTCTTTGTTCGAAAGTTTTTCACCGTATTTCCGCTTTAGTTTCAAAAACAAATATTGCATTTCATTGTCCAGATCAATGCTGATTTTTTGGACCGCGCGGCATTTTCGCAAATTTTCTATCTCGCCATCCTGCACCCCGCAGCCGGAGCCATGATCTGCCACAATCCGCATTTGCTGACCGTCTTCCACATTTCGCCCACTATGCAAATTTTGCTTTTCCCTCAATTCCCGCGCATATTCCAGTACGGCATCCTTGTTCGCGCCCTGCACGAAATCGGCCAGCATTTTTTCGTTTTCAGATGTTGCGACAGTGGCTACCAAAGCCACTTTATGGATCCCCTCGATACCGATTGCAGCCTTCAAATTCGGCTTATCCTCAACCTTTTTCGCCACCTGCATAGTTTTGTGCACAACCGCTTCACTTAGCCCACCCAAAATCTTCGCATAATGTGCCAGGCTCTGAAATCCCTCTTTTTCCCAGATGTGCAAACGATCAATTTCCGGCAGCATGGTCAGAAGCTCATAGCCAAGTTTTCGACGATCTTTTCCGAGACGGACAAATTTTTTGTGCAGGGATTTTTCGGGCGACAATGGCTTTGATTTCTGAAGAGGACTGAGTCCAGTTCCTCCAGTGCGATCATTCAAGGACATTTTTTCCGGATTTTCCATAGAATTTGAAGTTAAGAAGTATTGAAAAATATGGCAAAAATCGTCCATCAAAACAAGGCGAAAATGGCTCCCAAATGCTATTTTAACATATTTTCACTCAAATTGTTTCAATCGAAAATCTTTAGCAGAAAAAATCGCCAAAATTCCATCAAAAACCGCTCGGTGGAGGCACCTCCACACGACCACCATCAAAATTTTCCATTCCTCCGCAAACTCGCACAAAATCAAAAATTCGCCACCGCAATTTTCCGCATCAAAAGCCGTCAAGCCGATTTTTTCCGCTTCCGCCCACCACGATGAAAGTTTTCAATCTACAACCGCAGCGTCCCAACAGCCGCCCAACAAGATTTTCCCGGGAAAATCTTTGACTTTTTAATCGTTATATTTTAAAGCGCACTTCCTGCCAGGATAGGCATGTGCATTCAAAAGCTGTTATCCAAAAAATTCCCATCAAAATTAGGCTACTAAAATACCCCTCCGCACCAATCGCATGTGCCGCTCAAAAATCCCCATAATTCACCAAAACATACTATTGCGCGTCATGCAATAAAGTGTTATAATATACAGAATTAAACAAAAACAAAAATGGCATTTTTCCAGGTTGATGAAGAGCAAAAGCTAAAGAAAGCCCTGAACTCCGGCATAAAAAAAGGTAATCTGAAAATTATCGGTGCCGTACTCGGTGTGCTTGTTTTGGTCATTGTTTTTACAATGGTCGACTTTGGAAATTTATTCAAAGGGCAGTTGGAACTTGCTTCTTGCGGGCAGCCCACGGATGCAACTTATTTCACCTGTGTCGCTGAAAAGGCAAAAGCGGGAAATTGTGACGATATCAGTGATGCGGCCGGTGGCACAATGGTTAGCATAGAACTTTTCAAATCGACAGTGGCCGCAGAACAGATCAGCAAGCTGAATCAGCTTACCGATACGCTTGTCATAGAGTATCAAAATAAGTCCTGTGACACAGGTTTTCTGGCAAATTATTCACGAGAAGAGCTTTTAAATTATAAAAACTACTGCTATCCCGGAAGTTTCTTCGCCTATAAACAGAGAAATGCAGTCGGCAACATCATGAATGCCTGTGTACCTCTTCCGGACGGCCCTTTCATGGAGATGCTGACAAAGAAATACACTAAGGCTGATGAAAAAAAGCAGTGGGAAGATTTTTACACTGCAACGTTTGAAGCGATTTACAAACAGTCAAACATCAATTTAAACGACCGCACCTTTCTAACTGAACTGAAAACCGACGCCAATTACAAAACCCTCGCCTACACTAAAACGATCATCGAAAACATCATCATCGAAAAATTCACCTGCAAAGAAGGTCCGGCTTATGTGCCCGATCCTGCAAATGCAGGGAAATGTACGCTAAGCTGCGACAATGCTCGTTCCGAGATCAGCAAGGCGGCCACTTCGTATTATATCGCTTTGCAACAGGGCAAACCCGCAACCGAGAAAGCGCAATACTTAAAAACCGTTGCAGACCTTGTAAAACAGGCTCAGGCTAAAGGTTGCTATGCAACTAAACTTGAAGAAGTGCAAAAACTCTGCAGTTCATTTGATCTTTATCAATACGAACTTGGTTTGAGCGCTGAAGAAAATACACTTTTGCCGAGCATCACTACCGATCTGAAATGTTGCAGCGGCCCGGGGCAGAGTCTCGAGACCGGCGTGTGTGCGTATAAAGATCTCAAATTCCAGGAAGATCTCGTAAGCTCACTTGCACTTTACAAGTATGCCCTCGAAAAAAACGCCACCGATACCGAAAAAACAAAATCTGCAACTCACCTAAAAGCGACTCTCGACGCCTATAAGGCACAATTTGAGGCTTTGGGATTGTCGAAATTTACCAATGCCTACATGGAGGGAAAGGCGGTTGCAGGCACCTGTGCGGACGAATTGGCGATTTTAAATTCCAACAAAATGTCCACAGACGCAACCGGCAAAGCTTTGACGGACTCCCTCACGGATTCTTCAAAACTTTTACAATGTTGCCCGCAGCCAGGCTATTACAAACTCGTTTCCGATCCTACGAACGGCGAAAAACCGGTCTACAGCTGCGCCGTCCCCACCGAAGAATTCAAGGATTTTCAATTGGGGCAGAAGCAGTGTTACGAAAGCGATGAATTATCAGGGGAAATCGGAAAAATATTTGAAATATCCACAATGCAGATTGTACTGGCTGCCAAGGAGCAAATATCCCCACCGCAAACGCTTTCTTGCAGTGACCCGGCTTATAAATATCTCCCGGCCTGTAATTCCGGAGGAACCTTATCATGTAAAGAAAATCCTCAAAAAGATAATGAGATATCCAGTACAAATTTTTATTGTGAAAATCGTGTTTTTGAGGAGAGCGAGAAACCGCAAAAATCTACGTGCGCACTTGATCCATATAACGTTGCTTGTGAATTTGCCATGGAATTCTACATTGATAATGAGGGCGTTGAGCCCACAGAGCAGTATTATAAAGATGTTAAAACTGCCTGCACCGAATTGGATGAAAATGGATTGACAAAAGAGTGGTGTCAAGTTGTTTGCAGTGATTATCCCAATTATTACGGTTGTGTTTATAAAAAAGAACCGCAAACAACTCTGGACTGCAAAAATCCGGCCATCAAAACTTTCTTTGAAAAAGAATGTGAAGCGGCGAAGCCAAGCGTAGTAGACTGTTCCGAAAACAAAGACATTCCTGAATGTACTCAGGCTGCCGAAGGATCCGCTGAAACAACTCTGGAATATAAAGTCATCAAGCCTCTCTACGATGACCTCAAAGCCAAAAACGATGCGGCAATATCAACTTTCCTGCAGTCCGTAAAAGCTCTCGACGAAACTACAAAAAACAGCTGCAAATTAACCGAACTAAGCGCAAATAAGCCAATCTGCGGCGCACTTCGCGATACATTGACTGCTGCAGCATACAAACCATCCGACTACATCGACAGCATCAAAAACAACCTCAACACTCTCGCAAACGAAACTCTCCGCTGCTGCTATTACGAAAATGAGGGCAATACCGATCTCGAAATAAATTTCGCTACAAGCGATGCCCAAACCGGCTTCACCTGTTCAAGCAAATCGGTGAAGGCCCCAACAATAAAATCTCAATACACCGACAAAACCACATTCAATCCGACAGCACTCGAAAAACTGAAAATCACTTATACCGTCGATCAGGGCGCTACGGTCACTATTTCAATCAACGACATCACCGGCACTGAAGTTTACAAATTCGATGATGTAAACGTCGCGGCACAGGCAGTCACCTCTCATTTCTGGGACGGAAAAGCCAATGCCGGCACAAACGCAGGAAAAATAGTGAACAACGGCACATACAGCTACAGCCTAAAGGCCAAAAATTCCGCCCCCGGAAGCTCGGCGGTTGGCGGCAACTTCACCGTCACCGGAACCACGGTTCAGCCTCCCCAAGTCATCCCACAGCCCGATGTCAAATGTACCGATAATCAGCTCGCAGACAATTCAACAAAAATCTGTATCAGCGGCGAATGGGTACTTTGTACCGAAGGCGGCATATATGACGGCCAGAAGAGTGTCGACAAAAAGCTCACCTGTGCCGGAGGCAAATGGATTGATCTTTCAAATCCGCCACCGCCACCCCCTCCCAAAAATGAATCTAAGGACCCTCCTTGCGTCGAAAACAACACCATGATGGAAGGAAAACGCCTCTGTAAAGGCGGGGAGTGGATAACCTGCGTACCAAATCTCGAAGGAAAAAAGAGCTCTGACGGACAAAAAGAATGTAAAAACGGCATTTGGGGCAAAGCCGGAGTGACTCCTCCTGGCACAACTCCTCCGGGAGCAACTCCGCCGGGCGGCGACCAAAGTTCCGGCAATATCAAAATCACCAAACATTCCGTTTTCCCCGTCGGCTTCAACCCTCTTATCAATGAATCCAAAATCGCCTACACGATCTCCG
The DNA here is from genome assembly GCA_016206505.1 of Candidatus Peregrinibacteria bacterium. Classification (GTDB taxonomy): domain Bacteria; phylum Patescibacteriota; class Gracilibacteria; order UBA1369; family LOWO2-01-FULL-3; genus JACQRJ01. The sequence goes on from JACQRJ010000027.1 coordinate 59,343, forward strand.
CCAAAGCCGAAGTGGAAATCCGCATCCTCACCCAATCCGGCGTCACAATTACTACACTTGTGGACAATAAAGTCCTCGACCAAGGCGAATATTTCGTCTATTGGGACGGTACAAATAATGCAAGCGGCAACGGCAAAGTCGTTGATCCCGCAACTTATCAATACAAAATCACCGCCAAAGATCCAAACAACGGCACTGTCAAGGATGTGAAGACCGGAAATGTAAACGTTGTTTACGTGAAATCCGCCGACTTTGAAAACGGTAGCAGCAGTTCTGTGACCGTTCCACCGGTAAACAATCAGGCTCAGGCCACTGTTGCCATGCAAAATGCCACGGGCGGCAAAACCGCAGGCACAGGTCCCGGAATTCTGATTTATGCTTTATTCCCACTTGCCGGCTACTTTATTTCCCGCTACAAAAAGAAATAATATGGATATTAAAGATCAGCCATTACAGGCAAATGCACCGGCATCACCTCAACCACCCGTTGCACCTTCTCAGTCAGATATCGCGGCAGAATCTGTCCAAGCCGCACCGGTTCAATCAATCCCGTCGTCCGCCACCCGGTCCGATTCTGCACAGACTGCATCAATTCTATCTACTCCAGCATCCATCCCCACCGAAGAGCATCAAACCGCGAAAAGGTCTCACAAAAGCCTGATAATCGGAATAATTTTAGCCGCCATAGTAGTCGTTTCCGGCTTAAGCGTTTTCATCGGCTTCAACAATTCCAGTCAATATCAGGGATTCTTAAAAAAAATCGAGGCTGAAACTGAAAAATTACAGGCACAAGATGCGCAAAAAGCTGCCTCCGAAAGTCCACAATCCACAGAAAGTATCCCCGGGGATACTTTTGAAAACCCCGCATCCGCCCTGCCTCCAATGCCGGCCGAAACCTCACCGCAAGCCCCTGCGCCCGCCGATGAAGCCCCCGCGCCCGACGAAGGCCTGACAAGGTAGTTTGCCCCAATTTGACAAGTTCCAACAAAAGGTCTACCTTGATAATCGGGCAAGGAGAAATATTTGATGTTAGCGATTTTAACCTTAAGACTATGCCGGTTTTTACGACTTTAATGATCATAGTGCTTATAGCTTCACTGATGATGACCGCATTTACCATCTCGCGCCTTTTTGCTTATAATAGTAAATATAATTTGCCGGAATCCTCATATACCAAACTTTTCCATTTTATTACCAAGGAGCACGTAGCCATTGCCTACGTGCTTTTTATTTTGGCCCACCTTAGCTTTACGATTTGGTTTTTAATCACTTTGTAATGAACATGGAACACCCAATTACCGGATTCAAAGATCAGTTCTTCAAGGGTCAGCAGCAGGACGAGAAATTCGTGTGTTTTTTCCGCCATCATTGGTTCGATCTCATGCGCGAATTTATCTATTTCGCCATTTTTGTTGCTTTCATTATAACAAGCCTGAATTACATCAGCGAAATCCAGGAATTCCTGCGCGGCAATCGTGAAATGAAATTCCTTTTCTTGGCAATTTTCCTCGGCGTCACATTTTATTTGCATCGTTTTTTTATCAATTTACTGGATTATTTCACAAATATCGGCATCATCACTGATCGAAGAATCATCGATCATGAGAAAACACTTTTTTTCATCGATAATCTGGATTCGATCGAACTTTCCCAGATTCAGAATATTGAAAAAATCGAAGATGGCCTGCTGCCAAACTTACTGAAATACGGAGATATAAAAATCTTTCTCAACGCTTCCGCTACCGTCAAGACCTTCCATCGCGTACCCAACGCCAAATTTCACTTCCGCTGTATAAATAGGGAACGCGAAATCCGCCAGCATTCACTTATGCGCGGCCATGGCGATTTGTTTCAGCAAAATCAGCCAGAGTTGGTGATACCTCAAACCGAAACCACCCCAAGCGCATAAAGAATCAGTAAGATAATCGGGATATGTAGCATGTAGATTAAGAGCGCATGTTTGCCGAGAAACAGAAAACTGCAAATCAAAAATCTCCAAACTGCAGACAAGCAGTTGTAGTGAGTAATTTTTTCAAATCTCGCAGGGAAACATTTACTAAAAATTGTCAAACTTTTTCCCGCCGTGCCCGCCGTAAGCGTGGGGAAAATTTTGCGGAAAATTTCCAGCAAATTTCGCTCAAATCCTCCATAGCAAACATTCCCCAGAAAAATCCCGAAAAGCGACACCGAAATCCATGGAAAAATCGGGAAATAGTCAAATGTATTAATTCCGATAAAATCAAAACCGAAAGGATAAAGCAGGGGATTTGAAACGGCAATGTCCTTAATCAAAAACGCCACTAGAAGTGCCAAAAATCCTAGAAACAAATTCAGCCATTTGCGCCCTGCCAAAAACATCAGCAAAAAAACGCTCAAAGCGATGAAATGCAAAATACCGAATTTCACATAAGCATCTGGAGCGGCAAGATATGTGAACAAAGTTACAATCATTGCCATCGCAAAAACCAAAAAAGCCCTTTTTAGCTGTCTCTTATAAAACCTCCTCACCCCATCATCGAATCCTTCCATGCTTTCTGATCCAAACCTCTCCACCTTTTGCCACGATAATGCCATCGAAACTCCCACCAGCCCCAAAAATATAAATTGCACACTTCTCGCCAGCACAAGCCAAAGTCCCCCATACATTTCATTCGCGACAACATCAAAATAGTCCAGAATAAAAAACAAATGAAAAACTATCATCCCCAAAACAGCCATGCCCCGAAGCACATCGATTTCTATAAATCTTTTCGAGAACTCTTTCACCGGTTTTTTTGCGGACAACTCGCTCATGTGCTACATTATAACAAATTTCCTAACCCTCATTTTATGTACGCATTAAACATAATGTCCGGTGTCGGAGGCATCTGGATGGGCTGGCATATTCATATGCTTTTTGGCCTGTCTTTGACAGTCGGCCTGATTTTGTTCGTTATCTGGGCTTACAAGGCTCTGAAGCCGGCCCAACTGGCACAGTGGGCACTTTGGCTGGTCATCGTCGGCCTGGTCGGCGCACTTTTGACCTCTACATGGGGCGGCAAAGCCTGGACAAACATGATGGGCAATTGGCGCAATCTGGAGTCTGTAACCGATTCGTCATCAGCAGAATAACAATCTGAAAAACGCAAAAAATTTAAAAGAGCTCCGAAATCAGGAGCTCTTTTTTTCAACTCAAACACATCGCTTCATCCTCTGTAAATCAGATACGCAATATAAAACACATAAAATAAAATCATCATCGCTCCCTGCCACCTCTCTAGCAAGTGCCTCCTGCCGACAAACATTGCGATAAATAAAATCAAAGTTGCACCGATCGATACAAGAACATCCACATTCGTAGCTGGATTAAAAGGCAATTGCAGCATTGTTCCGGTTAAGCCGAGAATCCAGAAAACATTAAAAATATTTGATCCTACTATGTTACCTATGGCGATATCGGACTGCTTGTGCATCGCCGCAACGATAGATGTAGCCATTTCGGGCAGGGAAGTGCCGACTGCGACAATGGTCAGGCCGATGAGAGCTTCCGAAAGACCGGCCATTTCCGCCAGAACAATCGCGTTATCCACCAGAATTTTTCCGCCGAAAAAAAGCATCAAAATACCCAAAACGCTGTATCCGATGGATGCCGGATATGAATACATTTTGATTTTTTCCTCTTTTTGGCCATTTTGCTCCTTTGCCAGGCCAAAAATATAAAACATGAAAATTATAAAAATCGCAATCAGCGAAAAGCCGTCGGTTCTGGTGATTGAATTAAAACCGCTGCCGTCAAACAATGTGTCATTTCCCATTGTGTAGACCAAAATCGCAGCCAGCAAAGCAAAAGGAATTTCCCTCCATACCGTATTTCTTTGAACGGTAAGAGGCACGATCACGGAGGCAACACCCAAAACCAGCAAAATATTTGCGATATTTGAGCCGATCACATTGCCTATCGCGATATCCGCCGAGCCTTTAATCGCAGAAAACACATTTACAATCAGCTCCGGCGCCGAAGTACCGAAAGCCACAACAGTCAGCCCGACCACAAGAGGAGAAACCCCCATTTTTCTGGCCAAAGAAGCCGCTCCGCTCACCAGCGCTTTTGCACCGAAAATCAAAACAGCTAGACCGACAAGGATAAGAATAATTGCTAAAGCCATAGGAATTTTTTGTTACTAATTTTGGCTGGGGCGCAGGGATTCGAACCCCGGATGCTGGGACCAAAACCCAGTGCCTTACCGCTTGGCGACGCCCCAATTTTTAACGTAAGCCAATCTATCAATCAGGAGTGGGGAAGTCAAGTACGCGCTCTTGCCTCAGCCCCCGACTATAAGCTAAAATAGGATAAATGAGCGACGAAAATCTTCAACAACCAGATCCTGCTGCAGC
>JACQRJ010000032.1 GCA_016206505.1 Candidatus Peregrinibacteria bacterium
GATGGAGATTTTTATTGTCTAATTAATTATTTTATTGAAAAGAATAAGCTGCAGGCGGTATTGATTCCTAATCGGCAGAAATTTTCAGCACTGCTAAAATTAAAACATTTTCGACCCTATTTGCGCTACATGAATGATCTTGAAGCTAAATTGAAGTATATAAAGAAAATGCCCCGGGAGGACAAGACCTTCAAGGGCGATTTTTCCATTGGTGATGTTTGAATTATATCAATTTTTTCCAGGAAGTGTCAAAATTTTCCCATTGACGGTGAGTATGTACTCACCTATACTTGGGCTATAAAAAATTTAAGATGCAGGATATGAATGAGGGGGGCCATACAAAAGTAGCTTTATTCCAGAGTAAGGAAATTCGCAAAACTATTCATGTAAATGAGTGGTGGTTTTCTGTGGTGGATGTATGTGCTGTTTTGACCGAAAGTCCTGATGCAGGTGCTTATTGGAGAAAGTTGAAACAGAGATTAAATGAGGAAGGCAGTGAAGTCGTGACAAATTGTCACGGGTTGAAATTGGAGGCTCCTGATGGAAAAATGAGAGAAACCGATTGTGCAAATACGGAAACGCTTTTTAGAATTATTCGAACGATTCCTTCTCCAAAAGCCGAACCATTCAAAAGATGGTTGGCGAAAGTGGGTTATGAACGTGTACAGGAAATCGAAGATACTGAGCTTATTTTTTCCATGCTTGGCGAGGCGGCGACCACCGAAATTGCTAAAAATAGAGATGCTCAGGGTTTTCCTCAGAATCAAAAGGCCGCACAGCAGGGCGGGGAAGTTGCGGGAAGCGCCAGAAAAGATGTGGAACAGAAAAGCGGGAAAAAAGTTGTGAGTAAGGAGAATTTTTTGGGGCTGGGGGGTGAAATAGGAGTTATTTCGAATGGAGTTTAGGCATATGAAATCGTGTTGCTAATAATTATTATGAAAAAAAGTTCAAAAATTTGGACATTGGCAATTGTGCCACTTCTACTCGTGCTTTTATGGTATGTAGGTGAAAAAATCGCAATCAAAATTGCAGTTTATAACCAATGTAGTCAATTTATAATAGGTGATGATTGGGTAGGTTGCACTATAGATCTTGCATTAGAAAAAAACGATGCGAGATATTGTAGAAGCCAATGGATTTTTTCACCTTATCCGGGATTGTGTATGGAAAAGTTTGCCAAAAGGACAAAAGATGAAGGATCTTGCGGCACAATGACCAAACCAAGATACAAAGAAGAATGCATAGTGAGATTTAATTAATGCAACACGACACCAGTTAACAATGAATAACTTGTTGAAAAATGAAAATAGTTTTTTCAAAACATGCTGAGAACCGAATGAACGAACGGCAAATTTCAAAAAATGAGGTAAAAGAAGCTATTTTGTTTCCAAATAAGTCTGGCAAGCAAGATCATAAGAATTTTGCAATGAAAACTAGAAAAAATGATCAACTTCTGATAGCATATTACATAGAGGAGGAAGGAGTTGCTCATGTAATAACTGTCATTACAACCTCCAAAATCTCTAAATACCTACAATGATGCAAAAGATTGAATATGATCCAGAGGTCAAAATTCTTAAAATTCGTTTTCGGCCAGGTAAAAGTGTGAATAGCGATGTGATAGATAATTTGGTTTTGGACTACGATAAAAATGGCAATTTAGTGAATGTTGATGTAATGGATATAAATTTGGAGGATCTGGTTGGAATTGTGAATTATAAGAAAAAGAGAACGGTAGCTTGAGTATTTCTGATGTTTTTGTTAATTTGTGACCTTAATTGTTAACTATAAATTTTATGAGTCTCGATTCCAATGAGCTGGTGGCAGAAAGGCCACAAATGATAAAACATAATAGTTATTATGAAGGAAGGGTGCAGTCGCTAGGCTTTCCGACTGAAGGTGGAGATGCGACGTCCGGTGTGCTTGAGCCGGGAAGTTATAATTTTGGAGTGGCGTCAAGACGTGAAAGCATTAAGGTTGTTCATGGCGTATTGTGTGACGATCGAACAGGCCAACTGTATGGAGCCTTGCCGGTACCTCAAGTATTAGTTTTTAATCCGGGCGAGGAAATAGAAATCTCGTGTGAGCAGCATGTGGCGTATGTCTGCTGTTATGGCTAGGGGTTATTTAGCATATGAAAATTCGAAAATTTTTACAATCGGATGCGGCTGAACTTTCAAAATTGATGAGAGAAACTGTCGTGAAATCAAATAGCGCGGATTATTCAAAAGAGGCTGTTCGATGCTTAGTTGATGAATATACTGCTGAAAGATTGATAAAGGATTCTAAGAAAATGCATATTTTTGTCGCATCTGAAGAATCCAAATTATTAGGTACTATTTCTCTGGTTGGTGACAGAGTATCCAGAATGTTTGTTTTGCCTGAATTTCAGGGTCAAAAGATCGGCAGTAAGTTGATTAGATGCGTAGAGAAATTTGCTAAAAAAGAGGGTAAAACGATTCTTAGAGTGCGTTCAAGTCTTACCGCTTATGGTTTTTATCAAAAGTTGGGTTATCAAAAAACCAGAAGAGCTTCGAATAAATTCGTGGGTCCAATAGTTTGGATGAAGAAAGAACTTTAAATTTCTTTGGAAGGTATGTACAAAAATGCCGTCCCCCCTTTGCGTTGAATATTTTCTTTTCGAGAATCAATGTAAGCCTCTGGGGTTCCGTGAATTCGTAAATAATTATCAAAGCCAATTTCAGTCCAGCCATCTTCACGGTTCAATTTTTTAATAGCTTCAATTTTTGTTCCAGCCAAAATTGAAACATCGCCATATTTTTTTCTAAGGTTAGCAATTGCTTGTTTTCTTAATGCACGATAAATGCCGTTTCCTCGTTCTTCAGGGACGATTAATGCTTTGCCTATTTCATAAACATCGCCATCAATAAACTGATTTGACCCAACAGCATCAAGTTTATGGACTCTAACCATACCAATTGCTTTCCCCTCCTTTCGAGCAATGGTCATATCACCACGATCGATGGCTTTTTGTAAATGTTGAATTAAACTCGCGCGGGATTGTTCTTTTTGTTCAGCCTGAAATTGACGAGTTTTACTAAATTGTGGAAAACGATCACGCAATCGTTCGCGGACATCAGAAAGAATAGAGATAAGTTTATTGCCCATAGGAAGATCTTTCAAAACACTTTCAACTAGTACTCTAGTTCTTGAAATTGGGACATCAACAGGCTGATAAGTTTCTTTCATCCATAAAGCAACTAATTTTTCTAACTCACCAGCTTGCAGGTGGTTTTTAGTTTCATTGCCCCCGATAATTTCTATATCGTCTAATGGCATGCTTGTGTTTTCGACTTCCCAATTATAGCAGGAATAAGAGGAAAAATCGAATTCATCCGAAGTACTCCACGGCGTTTTTGAAGATTTTGAGGCCGAGACCTGATTTGGGGAGCTTTAGATCGGTTTGGGCGGAGTTTGAGTTGGTGCTTGAGCCTTTTTTGAGTGCTTCGCGCAGGAGTTTTTCTTTTTTTAAGTGCCAGTTGTATTCGTTTGTGAAGGAGTTGAAGCGTTCGGGGTGAGGCATCAGGCCAAAGATTCTGCCGGACTGGTCGCAGATGCCGGCGATGTCGAGCATGGCGCCGTTGGGATTTTCGGGAAATTTTCCGTTTGCCGGTAAGCCGTTTTCGCGGCAGTAGGTAAGCGCGATCTGGTCATTGTGCTTCAGGTGATGCATGACTTCGTCGTTGGCGTAAAAATTGCCTTCGCCGTGAGCCATCGGCAAATGAAGAATTTCGATTTGCTTTGTCCAGACGCATTTTTGCGATTGGTTTTTCACATAAATCCAGCGACATTCGTAGCGGGCCTGGGCGTTGTGCATGAGGGCGGCCTGGCGGATGCCGTATTTTTTGTCGATTGCAGGGACCAGTCCGAGATTTGTAATCATCTGAAAACCGTTGCAGATGCCGATTAAAAGTTTGTCTTCGTTTGCAAATTTGACGATGTCTTGCTGCAGGTGGTTTTTAATTTTGTTGGCGATGGCGTTGCCGGCTCCGGTATCGTCTCCGTACGAAAAACCTCCGGGGAAAGCCATGATCTGGAAGTCTTTGAGTTTTTTTTCGCCGCTGATCAGGTCGCTCAAATGTACGATTTCAGCTTTTCCGCCGGCGATTTCAAAACACTTTGCGGTTTCTACTTCGCAGTTGATGCCGTATCCGGTCAAGATGAGAGCTTTTGGTTTCATGCTTTTTAATAATCTTTAAAGGTTGATTTGTAGGCTTCAGTCAGGGTTTTTACGTCGGTGGTTACGAGATTTCTGATGCTGAATTTTTTTTCTTTTGTGACGTGGCCGATTTTTTTCAGCGGAATGCCTTTGAAATTTTTTTCAAATTTTTCTTTGTTTTCCGGTGCGATTGTTACGATAAAGCGTGATCTTGTTTCGGAGAAAAGCATGTAGTCTTCGCGTTTCAGATCTTCGGATTTTGGGATTTCTTCGAGATCGACTTCGAGTCCGAGCTGTGAAGCGATGGATTTTTGGGCGAGGGCTATGCCTAGTCCTCCAATATCTATGGAAATGGCTGAAGCAAGCAATCTTTGATCTACTGCCTGCATGAATTTGCGATACAGATCGAGGGCTTTTTCACTATCGACTTTTGGCACTTCGTTGCCGATGCAATTTTGTGCGGAGTCTTTTTTTGAGGCGAAATATTCACTGCCGCCGAGTTCGTTTTTGGTTTCGCCCAGGATATAGATGAGATCGCCGGGAAGTTTCAGATCGGGAGTGATGGTTTTTGTGACATCTTTTATCACGCTTAAACTTGAGATCATCAGGGTAGGCAGTGCGGAAATTTTTATTTTTTCGCCTTTTTCATCGAAGCCGGAAAAGTCATTGAACATGGAATCTTTGCCGGAAATATAGGGGGTGGAGTAAGCGACGGCATAATCAAAGCAGGCTTTGGCTGCGGCTTTTAATTCCCCGAGTCTTTGCGGATCTTTTGAGCTGCACCAGCAGAAATTATCCATCAGGGCCATGTGGTCGAGGTTGCCACCGACGGCGATGTTTTGGCAGATGGCCATGTCGATCGTGCAGGCGGCCATGTGGTAGGTGTCGATCAGGCTGTATCTTGGTGCGATTGATTGTGCGATGACGATGCCTTTTTCTGTTTCGAGAAATGGCTTGGTGACTGAGGCTTTGGTGTTTAGGCGGCCTTCGCCTATGACCGGTCCGATGACTGCGCCGCCCTGAACTGTGTGATCGTATTGGCGGGAAATCCATTCGAAGCTGGCGATGTTTGGGCGGGCGAGCATTTGCAAAAGTTCATGTGTGAGATCCTGAGGTTGTGTGAAATCAGGTTCTTCGTTTTGCGGCTTTTTGTATTGCGTGTGAAGTGTTTTTTTTGGCAAACCGTTGTGCAAAAAATCCATATCGAGATTCATTACTTCCTTGTTGTTGTATTTTACGCTGCAGCATGGGGAGTCGGTAAATTCTCCAATTACTGACGTTTCTACGCCGCGCGCTTCCATCAGTTTTGTGAATTTTTCCAGATTTTTTTTAGGCACAGCCAGGGTCATGCGTTCCTGGGATTCGGAAATCCAGATTTGCCAGGGCTGTAGATTTGGATATTTGAGTGGGACTTTATTTAGGTCGACGATGTAGCCGCCAGATTCTTTGGCCATTTCTGAAACAGAGCAGGAAATTCCGCCGGCGCCGCAATCGGTGATTGAGTCATAGAGATCGAGTGCCCGGGCCTCTTTGATGATGGCATCGGAAAGTTTTTTTTGGGTAATCGGATCGCCGATTTGCACGGCGGTGGCGGGTGAGCCTGCTGTGAGGGCTTCGGATGAAAATGTCGCGCCGTGGATGCCGTCCTGTCCCACTTTGCCGCCGATGACGACGATTTTCTCACCCGGTTGCGCTTTTTTGATGTGTGATGGCTTGTTGCCGATTTTTCGCGGAATCAGTCCGACTGTGCCGACGAAAACAAGCGGTTTGCCTTTGTAGGATTCATCGAAATAGACAAAACCTTGCGGCGTTGCGATGCCGCTTTGGTTGCCGCCGGCGTTTACGCCTTCCACCACTCCGTCGAGGATGCGGCGGGGTGATAATGTGGGGGCGGTTTTTTCTTTGTCGCGGTAGAGCGGTTTTTTGTCATTGGGAAGTCCTACGCAGAAGCCGTATTTGTTGATGATGGGTTTTGCGCCTTTGCCGAAACCGATAGTGTCGCGGTTGACGCCGACGATGCCGGTGATGGCTCCGCCAAATGGGTCGAGGCTTGATGGACTATTGTGGGTTTCGGCTTTATCGGTGATGAGATAATTTTCGTCGAAGATTATGCCGCCTGAATTGTCGGAAAAAACCGATACGCAAAAGTCTTTTTCGCCTTTTTGTTTGCGGATTTCTTCGGTGGCTTTTTTGATGCAGCCTTTGTATAAGCCTTCTTTGATTTCGTCCATTTCTGCCGCGAAAATCGTGTGTTTGCAATGTTCCGACCAGGTTTGGGCGAGGGATTCCAGTTCGATATCGGTCGGATTTCTTTCTTCTTTGGCGAAATATTTTTTGATTGCTGCGATGTAATCTTTTTCAAGGGCCAAGGGTCCGCGGCGTGTGCCGTCTTTATTTTTGATACCCTTGGATGAAATTTTTTCCAGTTCTTCTTCCGCGACGTTGAGGTTTACTTCATCGGTTTGCGGGCTTTCTGTCAGTTGCACTTTTGGCACTATTTTGTCCATGCCTTTGTCGTTTGTGTATTTTTTGAACGATTTGATGTGCAGTCGCTGGATGAGAGGGTTGCTTAGGGTTAAGCCGATTTGCTCGACGGTTTCTTTGGAGCCCTCTTTGGTGAGTGGCTTTTCTTTGGCTGCTTTCAGGAAAATCATTGTTGAGGTGTGGACGGATTCCTGTGGGGCGAATTTTTCTTTGGTGAAATCTTCGATGGTTTCTTTGGCGGTTGAGGCGATGTTGTCGGTTACGCCCGGGAGAAAGCCGATTTCGAGGATGTAGTCGAAGTGATTTGCGTCAGTTGGCTGGTCGATTTTGAAGCCCTGGAAAATTGGATTTGAGAGAATTTCGGCGATATTTTGCAGTTCCCCTGAAGTATCACTGGTGAAACTTTTATTGATGGTGTAAACTTCGACAACTTTGATTTTTGACAGGCTGAAGCCGAGGGCAGTTAGTTTTTTCAAGAGCACTTCGGATTTTTGATCGTTTACCGTTGTGGAAATTTCAATGCGGTGTGAGAACTTCTCTTTTTGCATTTATGCAGATTAAAGTATGCGCCCGATTGAAATTTATCATTGAGGGAAGTTTTTGGCAATTTGGTTAAAGGGGGATAAATGGGGAGGAATGGTGAGGAATGGAAATTTTTCGCTATTGTGAAAAATTTCTTCCACAGCACTTTTTGTATTTTTTGCCGGAGCCGCAGGGGCAGGGGTCGTTGCGGCCGGAATTGCAGGTGGTTGAGCCGGTTTTTGATGGTGTTGAGCTTAAAGTTGTGTAAGTCACGCCGTTTCTGGTGACTGTTTTTGCCGGTTTTTCAGATTTGCGACCGGATCCGGCGCTTAAATTCGCTTCGATTTGGCCTTCATTTGTTGCCATTTTTTTCACTTCGGATTTTCGCAGCATTTGTTCAGGTACGACTTTTTCGAGATCGATTTTGAATAATGTTTGCACGGTGTTGTTGCGAATCATTGCCATCATTTCCTGGAACATGTCATATCCTTGCGATTTGTATTCGGTGAGAGGATCTTTTTGCGCATAGCCGCTAAAGGCAACGCTTTGGCGGAGCTGGCTTAATGCATCAATGTGATCCATCCAGATAACATCATTGGATCTCAAGAATACCGCTCTTTCAATATCGCGCATTGTTGAGGGATCAGTGAAAATAGCTTCGCGCTTCTCGTAACTGGTTGTGAGATATTTTTTGGCTTTTTCGATGAGAAGTTTTTGATCTTTGAAGCTCTTGATTTGTTCAATAGTCAGAGGATCCTGATCGTCGCGGTAAATTGCAATCAAGGATTCGTAGATTTCCTGATAATTCCATTCTTTTTCTTCGCGGGCTTCGGTGTGATTTATAACAATCGCTTCCGCAGTATCTTCGATCATGGCAATGATTTCTTCGCGGATGTTTGAGCTTGTCAGGACGTCGCGGCGGCGTTTGTAAATGATTTCGCGGTGAATATTCATGACGTCGTCGTATTCCACGAGGTGCTTTCTGATATCAAAATTATGACCTTCGACTTTTTTCTGGGCGCTTTCAATTGAGCGGGAAATTATGGCGTTTTCGATTGGCATATCGTCTGGCACTTTCAGCATGTTCATGACGCTTTTGATGCGGTCGCCCCCGAAGATGCGCATGAGGTCGTCTTCCATCGAAACAAAGAATTGGCTTTCTCCCGGATCGCCTTGGCGTCCGCTGCGACCGCGTAACTGGTTGTCGATGCGGCGGGATTCGTGTCTTTCCGTCCCGAGGACAAAAAGTCCTCCGACTTGTGTGACGCCTTCGCCGAGTTTGATGTCGGTGCCGCGGCCGGCCATGTTGGTTGCTATTGTTACCGAACCTTTTTTGCCGGCATCTGAAACAATCTCCGCTTCCTTTTCATGGTTTTTGGCATTCAAGACGTTATGGGGCACGCCTTTGATTTTGAGTAACTGGCTGAGCATTTCGGATTTTTCCACGGAAATTGTGCCGACCAAAACCGGTTGGCCTTTTTCATGCAATGATTTAATTTTTTCGACAACGGCGGAAAATTTTCCTTCGGTGTTTTTGTAGACCAGGTCGGATTTATCAAGACGGGTTACCGGTTTGTTTGTTGGGATGACGATAGTGTCCAGGCCGTAGATTTGGTAGAACTCCTCGGCTTCCGTAAGGGCGGTACCGGTCATGCCGGCGAGTTTTTCAAAAAGGCGAAAATAGTTTTGGAAGGTTATAGTTGCCAGGGTTTTGGATTCGCGTTTGATTTCGACTTTTTCTTTGGCCTCGATTGCCTGATGGAGTCCGTGACCAAATCGGCGCCCAGGCATGAGGCGGCCGGTAAATTCATCGATGATTACGACTTGATCGTCTTTTACGATGTAATCAACGTCTTTTTTGTAGCAGGCCTGGGCGCGCAGAGCCTGCTCAATATGATGAACTTCCGTAAAGCCCGCTTCGGTATAAATGTTTTCCAGTCCCAAAAGCTGTTCCATTTTTGCGATTCCTTCCTCGCTCAAAGTCGCATTTTTAGTTTTTTCATCGAGATTGTAATGGCTGTTTTCAGCTAATTGCGGGATCAAACGGGCATATTGCTGATATTTGCTTGTCGATTCCTGGGCCGGTGCGGAAATAATCAAAGGTGTGCGTGATTCATCAATCAAAATTGAATCTACTTCATCCACGATGGCATAATGCAGATTTCTTTGAACGATCTCTTCTTTATTTGTGGCCATGTTGTCGCGCAGATAATCAAAGCCGTATTCGTTATTGGTTCCGTAGGTAATGTCGCATGAGTAAGCCGCTTTTTTTTGTTCATGAGTCTGGCCGTGAATGATGACACCTATGGAAAGGCCAAGATAATTGTAAAGTCCGCCCATCCATTCGCTGTCGCGTTGGGCCAGATAATCGTTGACCGTAACAACAAAGACACCTTTTTCGGTCAAAGCATTGAGGTAAACCGGCATCGTACAAACCAAAGTCTTACCTTCACCGGTTTTCATTTCGGAAATATTGCCCTTGTGCAGGACGATGCCGCCGATCAACTGTACATCGTATGGAACCATGTCCCAGACGGTTTGTTTGCCGCGTACGTCCCAGGATTTACCGAGGAGGTGTGTTGCCGCCGTTTTGACCAGTGCGAAAGCTTCGGGAAGCAGATCATCCAAAGATTCTCCATTTTTCAGACGCTCCTTGAACTCGCTGGTTTTCTGCAAAATATCATTTTGATCTTTGAGGTTTTCCTTATATTCTTCGTGAAATTTGTTGATTTTGGCAACCAGCGGAGTGATTTTCTTCAGTTCTTTGGCGTTGTTGTCGCCGAGTAGTTTGTTTATAAGGGCTCTGATCATGCGGGGATTCTAACATAAGATTGACAAGGATGGTAATTTATTCCTGATGGCCTCTGATTACCACGAAGAGGGTTTTTGAAATGATTTTCAGGTCTTTGAAAATCGACCAGTTTTCGATGTAATAGCGGTCGAGCCTGGCTTCTTCTTCAAATTTTAAATCGCTTCTGCCGGAGATTTGGGCGAGGCCGGTCAGTCCGGGCTTGATCGTGAGGAGAAAGCGATCGTGCTTTTGATAATTTTCCACTTCTTCCGGCAAATGCGGACGCGGCCCGACAAGACTCATGTTGCCGATCAAAACATTGTATAGTTGCGGCAATTCGTCGAGTGAATATTTTCTGATAAAGCGGCCGACTCCGGTGACTCTAGGATCGTTTTTAATTTTCATCAGAGGGCCGTCTTCGCGCGTGTTGAGATTTTTCAGTTCGTTAAAGCGTTTGCTGTGAGTATTCGGATACATTGAGCGGAATTTGTAAAATGTGAAAGGTTTGCCTTTTTGGCCGATTCGTTGCGCTGGGGAGCCGTCATCGAGTTTGCTGAAGAGGATCGGGCCTTTGGAATTGATTTTGATGGCCAATGCTACGCCTAAAAAAAGTGGTGAGAAAATAATGAAACCGAAAATTGCGCCGATAATGTCCAGAGAGCGTTTTGTAACTTTGTTCCAGCCGTCCAGTGGTGTTTTTTTGAGAGCGATTAAAGGAATGCCGTTGAGAGTTTCAATGTCGATATTTTGGCGATGGCGGACGTCGATCAAGTCCGGGACAAAGCGATAATCGACATGATAAATATCGCAAAGTTCCAGAATTTCCGAAGAATTTTGGTCGACGGTCTGGATGATTTCGTCTGGTTTTTTATTTTTGATGATTTTTTCGAGTTCTTCGATATCATCAGCTTTGACCGGTTCCAGAATTTTGCAGGTTTTTTCTCTTTGCAGAGTTTGTTCTATTTTATCGGCGATTTGGTTTTTGCCGATTATCAGTATTTTGCGCTGGCCGATGCCTTTTTTCAAGAAAGCCGTTTGTATCATTTTGACAAGTCCGCGGCCGCTCAAAATGAAAATCAGTGTCAATGTCCAGCTGTAGATAATTGCGAGTCGGGAAAAGGGGAATGTGCGTGTGAAGAAGAACCAGGTGATAATCGACATTGCCCAAAAGCTCCAGAAAATCAGCACTTTACGACTTTCTTTGCTGAATTTTAAAGTGGTTTTTATGGTGTACATTTTGCCAAAAATGAAAATGACGATCAGTGCGAGCGCAAGATATGCGCTAAATGTAAAATATTCGGATAATGTAGGTAAAACGCTGTAATCGATGGGTTTGGCGATGCCAGATATCGGTTCGGTGATGAGGCGGAGTTGATAAGCGGCGAGAAACGCCAAAACGGTCATTGCAAAATCTACTGGGATTTTGATGATGCCGAAGAAGATTTCAAAGCGTTTCATGAGGTCTTTGATTTGATTTTTGCTCTTTTGATAGGCGGGTTTGTATAAGCCGGGTTCTGTTGGCGCTTGGGGAGGTTCCCTTTTTTTGCGACATGTGATCATCAATCTAGAGGAAACCGCGTGAAGCGGTTTCTATCAGTCGCCTTTTTTTAATAAGGTCGCGGGTTAAAGCTTTTGGCTTTATTTCTGCGATGTTTTACGACTTATGCGGTGAGAAAACTTTTCGGCAATTGGGGAACTGAAAGGTTTTTCCATCTCACTTTGCACCTCGTAGGGTTTACCGACTGTGGGAACCGGAGGCTCCCGTTGTCCCCGCTGAGCGGGGCTTTTCACCTTTCGGCAGAGCGTTTATTGAATTTTGTTTCAATAGGGTTTTGCTAAACTTTCTACGCAAGATGCTTCACGTTGTTTGCATTTTGCTTGAAAGTTTTCCTGCGCTCCGACAAAGAGCTCGCAGAGCTCCTCTTGTCTTCGCTTCGGATCGCAAAACTCGCTACTACCTAGTATTGTCTCTGTGGCACTTTCCCTGAAAAATATTTGTGTTTCACCTTGCGGCGAAATTATTACTTTCCGGCACGCCGTTAGCGGCTACGATTTCCCGTGGTGCCCGGACTTTCCTCTCCGCTTAAAGCGGAGCGATCACATCAAACCCGTCTGTCAAAGAGCATGATTGATTATACTGTAAAGCTGCTGAAGGGCAAGTTTAAGAGCGAGCGCGGTTGAGAGGCTTTTGCATGGTCCTTGCTAAGGTGTGGTGTGGCTTAGTTATGGCAATATGTAAAGGTAGAAGCCTTTGGCGTAGTATTTTTCCGCTCCTTCAACATTGTCCTGTACGGCGAGTTTGAAAAGCAGTTTTGTGCCGGAGGTAAAGCCTACTCCGTCAGTGAAAGTTTGCAGTTCGGAAATTGGAATTGGCCAGGTTCCGCCGATTGAGGCAACACCGGTGCTTTGTGTTTCCAGATAGTTTGCACAGACGGTTGTATCTGAGGCATCGCAAACTTCAATGAAAAATTTGAAACTGTCCTGGTCGCCGGTGTAGAAGTATTCAGTGCCATATTCATTCGTCTTTGCGCCTGTTTGCGTGTAACTAAACTGGATAAACGGCCCGTCGGCTGCCGGTACATATTCGCCTTTTGTTAATTTGAAATTTGTGAGATTGAATGCCAATTTTAGGGCGTCGTCTTCGATTTTTTGTTTAAAGGCGCCCGTGCTGGTCAAAATTTCACCGTTGGGATCTTCAATTTGCATTTTGAAATCAACTTTTTCTCCGTGATTTGCGCCCAGTGTTTGTACTGCGTTGTAAAGTTCGTCGCGTGTTATGGTGTAGTAATTGGATTTTTCCCAGCTATACTCCGGATTTTTGTGGATTGTTACCGTTTCGGTGTGTGCGGTTGCGCAAGCTGTTCCCACATCCTTTTGCTTACAGATCACGGCAAATATCGGCACTTCGTAGCTGTCGTTTTTATCATCGCCTTCATAGGTTGGGAAATCAACACTGATACGGTAAGAGTCTTTTGCGCTGTTCTGGCCGTAGCGCAGTACTGAATATTTGCTTACAAGATTAAAGGTTCCGTTTTTTTCTGCTTCCATAACTGCCGTGACATTGAATGTTGCCGTATCAAAAATTACAGGCAAAGGTTCGGCCGGCGCTTCTTCGGCTGGAGGAGTAGCAGGTTTGTCCGGTGCGGGCGCAGGTTCTGGCGCAGGTGCGGGCGTATCCGGTTCGGCCGGTGCTTCTTCGGCTGGAGGAGTAGCAGGTTTGTCCGGTGCGGGCGCAGGTTCTGGTTTCGCCTGTGGAGTTGGTGTTATGACTGTGCGAGGAGTATCTGGTGTTGTGATTTTACGTGGCAGTTCTGGAGTAGTGTTGCGAGGTTTTTGTTCTGTGAGATTTCTTGATAATTTACCTTGTAAAAAACTGCCGCTTCCCATGAAGTAAACAGAGGCACCGATTAGTAAAATTCCTATCATGCCAATGACAAGTATTTTCTTTTTTGAATTTCCCATAGATATTTATTTTTACGTTAAATATATTATACAACAAAACCGTGCGCGTGGCAATGCCGTGAATGGGGGTAATGTTTCTTAAAACAATGAAATCCAGAAGGGAAGTGTGAAAACCGAGAGTATTGTGCTTATGACGATTGAGCGTGCGATAAATTCTTTGTGCAAATTGTATTCATCGGCTAAAGCAAAGGGTGTAATGGCTAAGGGCATCGCAGCTTCGATAATGGAGGTTGAAAAATTTGCCGGAGAAATCTGGAATAATATTAATCCAAAATAGAAAAATGCTGGCAGAGCCATGAGAGTTTCGAGAGAAAATATGCCGACAGGCAGCCATTCTTTGATTTTGCCTATTTTTGATTTGCCGATAAAAAGCCCGATGACGACAAGTACGACAGGGGTGACCGAGGCGGTTATCATTGAAGCGGCGGTTTTGATCATTTCCGGTATTTTGATTTGAAAAATGCTAAGAGTGATACTCAAAATTACCGTTATCAAAAGCTGGTTTTTGCATAGTTTGATAGCTACTTTTTTCAAGATGTCGCGCTTTCTTGTATTGTTATGATATTCGAGGTAACCGACTCCAGCAGTGAAAATCCAGAAGACATATATTCCCAGAATCATACTGAGGACAGGCAGAACGCTTTCGCCTTTGAGCTGATATAAAATGGGGATTCCCAGAAAGCCGATATTGCTAAAGGCGATGCAGATAAAAAGGGTTTTTAAGGTTTTTGTTTCCAGCTTTAGGATTTTACCGAAAATGTAAGTTATGAACAGTATTGAGAGTATGAAAGCCGAATTTGCCAGAATCAGTTCTGAATTTTGGTTGAAATTGAAGGTGTCTTTTGTTAGTGAGGTGAATATAAGTGCGGGCAAACCGATGTTGAGCGCGAGGGAATTTAAAACTTTGGTCCATTCTTCGGGGAAATTTTTGAAACGTTGGGCTGTTGCAGCTCCGAAAATAATGAGGAAAAGGGGAGCGATGATGAAGAAAATGTTGAGCATTAATTAAAGATTTTTGATAATGAAGAGATTTCTTTTTCGAGCTTTGTTTTAAAAGTTTTGTCGGTGATTTGCTTGAGATTGATTTCGATGTTGAGGATTGCGCCTTTGACTGAGGCCTCTGCCATATGTAACGCGACTCCGCAGTCGGAAAGGGCGTTTTGATTGCCGATTTTGGAGATTTGCGGGATCAGGTTGAGCAAAGTTGACGACGATTTTGCGATATTGAGAGGGCTTAGAGCTGCGTTTTTGAGAGCTTCTTGTAGCTTGTTTTGATTGATTTTGCCATTTTTGTCTTTGGCGCGGTAGACATTTGCCACTTCTGCGTAGGACTCTGCATCGGCTTCAATGTCCAGATAAAGTTTTTTTCTTAGAGTTCCAGATTTTTCGAGAAGTCCGGCGATTTGCTTGTGGACTTTGGCGTATTTTTTGTTGTTTAGGGTCAGGTTGCAGACCATTTCGCATAGTGCGGCGGCGAGGGAGCCTGATAGAGCCGCGACCGAGCCGCCGCCTGGAACCGGGCTTTTTGATGCAGTTTGATCGAGGAAGTCTTCAAGTGTCGGGGAAGATTTTTCGATTTGTTTTTGCACGCTTTTTTCCAGAATTTGATTGTTTTTAAATCCGTTGAGTTGCAAATAGTATTTTGCAGCTTTAAATAAAGCTTTTTCGGGTATCAATCCCACGATTTCGCTTTCCAGGATGCCGACGCCGTATTTTTGCGCTTCGCATTTTATCGCTTCAAAAACATGATGAACTGTGGATTTTTTGTAATTCACCAGATTCATGGAAACTTGCGCAACGCCACGATCTTGAAGCATAAATCCAAGTGCTTTTACGTATTTAAATCCGCCATCCTTGCCGCGAATTGTTTTGGCGATTTTTTTGGCAATTTTGAGATCCGGAGTGTTTAAGTTTACGTTGTAGGCGACAAGCGGTTCGCGCGCTCCTATCGCGGTGATTCCCGCTTTGCCAAGTTTTGCCGGGCCAAAGTCGGGTTTGCGTGAGGGATTTTTGCCGATTTCTTTTTTGATTCCTTCGTATTCTCCTTTTCTCATGTCGGCGAGATTTTCTCTTTCCGGTTTTCTGGCGGCTTTTTCATAGAGGTAAACGGGAATTTCCAATTCTTTGGCGACTTTTTCTGCGAGTTTTTCGGCATAAGCGACACATTCTTCCATTTTTACTCCTTTCAGAGGTACGAGCGGGCAGACATCGGTTGCGCCCATGCGTGGGTGTTCGCCTTTGTGTTTATTGAGATCAATGAGTTGTGCGGCGATTTTTATTCCATTAAAAGCGGCTTGCAATACATCTTCCGGTTCTCCGGCAAAAGTTACGACAGAGCGGTTGTGCGCAATATCGCTTTCCACTCCCAAAAAAAGAATTCCGGGAACGGATTTTATTGCTTCAACTATTTGAGTGATTTTGTGTTGATCGCGGCCTTCGGAGAAATTTGGGATACATTCTATTATTTTTTTCATATTTACCAATTTAGATCATCTTGCTGAAGTTGCAAGCGCGTTGCTTTATTTATGCTTGTACAATAAAAAGAGTGTTTTCATCATCATACGTTATGTCTTCCGGATTTTCATATTGTTTTAAAATATTCCTTTTAAATGTATCAATGGCTGTTGTTAGCTCCGTATCATCGTAGAGTGCGAAGGTGGAATAATGATGTTTTTTTGCTTTTTCAATCAATTCATTCAGCTTTTTACGTCTTTGAAATACAAACTCCACCACGGATTTTATGGCTAATCCTAAACTCCTTCTTATTGCCTCTTCTATAGACTTTCTTGAAAACAAGCGATTTTCTTTTTCATTGAATCCCGGAAAATGCGTGCCCCAAATGCCTCTTTGATTCTGCTCCTGAGTTCGTGTATAGACAAAAGCTTGTCCTTGAGGTTTGACAACACGGCGCACCTCTTTAAGAAATCTATCTAAATCAAAGTGATGTACCGCATTAAATGTAGTTATAAAATCAAGCTTTTCAGGTTCAAACGGTAATTCCTCTGCTGGCGATATTATAGGACTTACTGTTTTTCCATGTGTACTCATTATCCTCCTTTTTAGCTCCGCCAGCATTTCTTCATTTGCATCGACACAATGTAGGGTTGAATCTTGTTCAAGAACACTTAACACAAGCTCTGAATAACGTCCTGTTCCGCAGCCTATATCGGCTCCCAAAAGTGGCTTTTGTGGCAAGTGACTTTGAATGACGGTGATTGGAGGACTGTCGGTTTCTCTTAGCGTTCGATATTCTTCTGCAATTCTCATAAAGTGTTCTGGCATGCCAGTAGACATAAAGCTGGGTGGGTTTTTTATATTATTTTTAAATTTGAATACGATTGTGCTAGGATGCCTTGGGCGTAAGTTTAACTATGGATTCTCAAAGTGATGTCACTTCGACTGATTTGGCGCGCAATGCTGTGAGGCTTAAGCGCGGTGTAAATCCACATGCCAGGGACGTATCCGCTTGCAAGTTTTCCGAGCCGCTTTGCCTTACCGGCAGCAATTTAACTTTAGAGGATATCGAGCAAGTTGCAAGATTTTTTCGCGTTGTGGCCATTTCCGAGGAGGCTTTTTTGAACGTTGATCGGGCAAGAGCGGTTATTGAGGAAAAATGTGAGGGAGATGGGGTTTATTATGGCATCAATACGGGCTTTGGTGATTTGTGCAATGTCAGAATTGATCGCGAGGATCTCAAGGATTTGCAGGTAAATCTGGTGAGAAGTCATGCGGTGGGCGTGGGAGAGCCTTTGAGTGAGGAAGTTGTGCGGGCGGTGATGCTGATTCGGATAAATACTTTGATTCAGGGAAATTCGGGAGTGAGAAGAGATGTTGTGAATTTATTGGTGAATTTTTTGAATAATGGGATTCATCCGGTGATTCCGTGTAAAGGGTCTGTTGGTGCGAGTGGGGATTTGGCGCCTTTGGCGCATATGGCTTTGCCTTTGATCGGTGAGGGGGAAGTTTATTTTAATGGAGAAATGCGGGAAACTGCCGAGGTTTTGAAGGAGACCGGTCTTGTGGCGGTGATTTTGCAGGAAAAAGAAGGATTGGCGGTTTTGAATGGGACGGCGGTGATGTCGGCTGTGGGCGCCTTGGCCTTACTTGATGCGGAAAGGATTGCCAAAATGGTGGATATTTCGGGATCGATGAGTCTGGAAGCTTTGAAAGGTGTTGAGACTTTTTTGCGCGAAGAAATTCATCAAATGCGGCCGCACAAAGGGCAAATTGCTTCTGCTGCGAACATGAGAAAACTTATTTCGGGCAGTTTGATTTTGGAATCGCAGAGAAGTTCGGGGAAAGTGCAGGATGCTTACAGTTTGCGCTGTATGCCGCAGGTGCACGGGGCAAGTCGCGATACTTTCGGGTTTGTGCGTCAGACTTTGGAAATCGAAGTAAATTCAGTCACTGATAATCCTTTGATTGTTTCAGGGACCGGTGAAATTTTGTCCGGCGGAAATTTTCATGGTCAGCCGGTGGCTTTTGCGATGGATTATCTGGCGATTGCCGTGGCTGAAATTGCAAATATTGCGGAGTCGCGCGTTTCACGTCTGATAAATTCGAGATATTCCGATTTGCCGGCGTTTTTGATTGCGGATAGCGGGCTGAATTCCGGTTTTATGGTGGCGCAATACACGATTGCGGCTTTGGTTTCGGAAAATAAAGTGCTTTGTCATCCGGCGAGCGTGGACAGTATTCCCACATGTGCGGGACAGGAGGATCATGTGAGTATGGGGATGATTGCGGCGCGCAAGGCGCGGGAGGTTGTTGAAAATGTGACAAATGTGATTGCGATTGAATTTTTGGCGGCATCGCAGGGGCTGGATTTTCTTGATCCGATGCGGAGCAGTCCGGTTTTGGAGGCGGTGAGGGGGCTTATTCGCGGGCATGTGAAAAATTTGAAGCAGGATCGGAGGCTGAGTCTGGATGTTGCGAAAATTGTGAGCCTGATGAAGGATGGGGCGATTATTCGTGTGGCGGAAAACGTAGTGGGGGCTTTGAAGTAGGTTTTTTGATGAAGAAAATTTGCTATAATTCTAATCATGGAAAAGCGGCCGATGTTTATGGAGGAAAAACCTGATGCGCCGATTCGTGCCGCTATTGGTAGTGGTTTGCGGTGCAAGAGTTGGGAAGTCGAGGCGGCGCTTAGGATGCTGGAAAATAATTTGGATCCGAAAGTTGCTTTAGTTCCCGATGAATTGATCGTTTATGGCGGGAGTGGACGCGCCGCCCGAAACTGGCGCGAGTACAATAAAATTGTGCGCTCTTTAAAGAGTCTGGAAGCCGATGAAACGCTGCTTATTCAATCCGGAAAAGCGGTGGGAATTGTGCGCACTTTTGTATCGGCGCCGCGAGTTTTGATGGCAAATTCAAATATTGTTCCGGCGTGGAGCACGCAGGAAAATTTTGATCGTTATGACGCGATGGGCCTGACCATGTATGGCCAGATGACGGCCGGTTCGTGGATTTATATCGGTACACAGGGGATTTTGCAGGGGACTTATGAGACTTTTGCCGCTTTGGCCGATAAGCATTTTGGCGGGAGTCTGAAAGGAAAATTTGTTGTTACCGGCGGGCTTGGCGGCATGAGTGGTGCGCAGCCTCTTGCTGTGACGATGAATGAAGGAGCTTGTCTGGTTGTGGAGTCGATTGAGGCTCGGGTGAAGCAAAAACTTGATGAAGGCTATCTGGATAAAATGACTGCGGATTTTGATGAGGCGATTGATTTTGTGCGTGCGGCTGTTTCTCGTGGTGAAGCTTTATCCGTCGGACTTGTCGGCAATGCGGCTACTGTTTTGTCGCAAATGGTAGAGCGGGGAATTATTCCCGACGTGGTTACGGATCAGACTTCGGCGCATGATTTGATGGCTTATTGGCCGGAGGGAGAGATTTCGGAGGTGATCGCTTTGCGCGATAAAGATGGTGTTGAATTTCGGAGGCGTGCGCTTGAGGCGGTTGTGAAGCACACTGCGGCGATTTTGGATATGCAAAAGGCGGGAGCGATTGCTTTTGATTATGGGAATAATTTGCGTGGGCAAGCGGAAAAAGGCGGTTTGACCGTGCGCGATGGTGCGGGTGAGTTTTTGTTTCCGGGTTTTGTGCCGGCTTATATACGGCCTTTATTTTGCGAAGGCAAAGGTCCTTTTCGCTGGGCGGCTTTGAGTGGCGATCCTGCTGATATTTTGCGATTGGATGAGGAGGTTTTGCGCATGTTTCCTGAAGATTTGGCTTTGGCGCGCTGGATAAAACTGGCAGCTGCAAAAGTGCCGTTTATCGGCTTGCCGGCTCGTGTTTGCTGGCTGGGTTATGGGGATCGGGCGAAATTTGGTTTGAGGATAAATGAACTGGTTGCTTCCGGTGAATTGAAAGCGCCTATTGTGATCGGTCGGGATCATCTGGATTGCGGCAGTGTGGCATCTCCAAATCGTGAGACGGAAGCCATGAAGGACGGTTCTGACGCGATTGCGGACTGGCCGCTTTTAAATGCTTTGGCAAATACTGCGAGCGGCGCGGATTGGGTTTCGATTCACAATGGCGGGGGAGTGGGCATCGGCAATTCCACTCATGCTGGCATGGTGATTGTGGCTACTGGAACTGCAGAAAAAGCCGCGCGTCTGGAACGGGTTTTGACCACCGATCCGGCCATGGGAATTTTCCGTCATGCCGATGCCGGCTATGAGAAGGCGATTGAGGTGGCGAAGGAGAGGGGGGTGAAGGTCGGCGAGGGATTATAGATACATTGACTAAGTAAAATCCTTTAAACAAAGCACTTTTACTTCCTCAATCTTTTTCAAAGCACTGTCGTTTGTCAAAAGTACCGCCTCACTCTTTTGCATAGCAGTAGCCAAGTGAATACTGTCAGGCGTTTTGATGTTATATTTCGCCCTCAAAAAAGCGGCGTCAACCGCTATTGTTGGGGTCAAATCAATGATTTCTATGTTTGGTGTCATTTTGAAGTACGACATCCACTCTTTTGCAATATCCAGATCATTGTTTTGATAAGGTCGAACCAGTAATTCAACCAGGAGCAAAGCCGAAAAACTGATCTTTTTATTGTTCAATTCCAGAAATGAAAACAATTTTTTCAAAAACTCTGAATAGCGGTTTTCTCCTTCAAGAAGATAAATGAAAATAACGGTATCGAGAGAAACTGTGTCAAAATCATTTAAAAGCTTTTCTAATTCAGTTGGTTCCTTTACCATGAGAGCCTCTCTTTCTTTAAATAGTCCTTTGGAAATTTATAACTACCTTCAAGATCAAGGATGGATGTTGGAATTTTTCGCAGTACGATAGTGTTTTTATCAAGTGGAAACACACCCATTTTTTCGTTTGGCTTAACTTCAACGATTTTTCGCACTTCCTTTGGGATTACCACCTGATATTTCACATTAACCTGAGCGGTAGAATAGTTCATGCGTATTACATTATCAGATAACGTAATATATTTTAGCAATTCGTAGTACGAAAAGCAAGATTAATGAGATTAAGGAAATTGTGTGGTAGAGTTGCTGTGATTTTTACGGCGCTGGGAATGGCGGTCGGGAGTTTTGTGCATGTGGCTTATTCAGTGGCAGGGATAGCGCTGATTCTTTCGGCTTCGGAGAGGTCTTTTGATGTGATTAAATTTTTGGGTGCGGCAGTGTTTTAAATGCGGAGTTTCGGTCCGGGCGACTTATTCTGCGGAAAGCGGTGTTAAGGTGTATTGTGAGAAATGTTATTTGGACGTTGTTTACTAAGACTGCTCAATGATTGATTTGAGCTATTATAGAGGTTTCTTAGTTTTGATTTCGTTATAAAGCTGTATTGATCGATTTATGTTTGCACTTGTGAATCATCTTCAAAAATATGTAATTTCAGTATGTCTAGGATTGTCTTTGATAGGTTGTCTATGTCCCGTCGGTCGTATTCTTTTTTTGAGTTAAAATACTGTTGGATATAAACAAAAACAGGATCTTGTGTTGGAAAGTCTCCATTTTGATTCAAAAAGGTCTTTAATTCACCAAGCAAAGTATTTTTGAATATCTTGATGCTTTCGGTTTCGTCCTTTCTGGTGAGGCGTGTAGACGGAATTATGTCCAAAATGCCAATTTCAAAATCAAATTTGACTATTTTCCTTTTCTTGTCTTTCTTGCCCATGAAAAGTTACTTAACTCTTGTTTGAAAAGTTACTCCATCTTTATTTACAGCTCGTTCTACTTCTTTTGAAGATATCAGTTTACCCTCTTTTGTATAAAATCGTATTCTGGTTTTATAGTTTCCATATCGTGTTGCAACAGCTGTGACATTTTCTTTTACCATAAGTATCTTGATTACATTTCAATTCTAGCAGAATAACATTTAGTGTCAAAAATTAGTTCGAGCCATTTACAAAATGGCCACAGTATGCGAATCTTGCGGTATGACTACAATCAACGAACTTGCAAAAGAAGTGGATAAGATCAAGGCGCGAAATAAACGTGTGGAAGCCGATAAGGCCTGGGAAACCAGCTTGATGCGGAAGCTTTTGATTTTGGCGCTGACTTATATCGTGGTTACCGTTTTCTTTTTGATAGCGAAATTGCCAGATCCTTTTGCCAATGCCTTGGTGCCGTCTGGGGCTTTTGTACTTTCCACTTTAACTGTTCCGTTTTTCAAAAAACTCTGGATTAGGAAGCTTTATAAGAAGCGCTAGATTTGGCCTAATAACCGTTCTTCCCGGGATTCCTGGCAATTTGACATTTATCCATAATTCCCGGTAGAATTGTATTGTTATGAAAATACATATTCCAAACAGCGTGTGGTTGGGTAATATCGATCCTTTTTTGAAAGGATTTTATCCGCTCAAGCCAAATGAATTAAAAATAACATTCAATAAAAAATGGATATCCATACATCCAATGGTTTTGTCCATGATTGCAGCGCTGGGACTTCAAATCCATGCATCAAAAATCGAATGTGAAAAATTGGAGGCGAAGTCAAAGCATTATCTGGAAAGAATGAAATTGTTTCACTTTTTGCGCGTAAAGTCCGGCATATCTGTAAAAGAGCACGAAGCTGCCGGTAGATTTGTGCCATTGACGCAGATCAAAGACTCAAAATCATTAACAAAATTTGTTACCGAAGTTACGCCATTGTTACATCTCGAGCCAAAGCATGCCGAGCCGATAAGATATATAATGAGCGAATTGATTAGAAATGTTCTTGAACACTCATTGTCGAAAGATGGCGCAATTGTTTGTGCTCAATATTACAAAAAAAGTAACACGATAAGAATCGGAATTGCCGATACCGGCATAGGTATCTGGAAATCGATAAGTCAATCGTATAAGCCCAAGAATGATTTGGAGGCTATTGGCATGGCTTTGACACCGGGTATAACAGGTACGACGATAAAAGAGGGAGGTACGGAGCGTAATGCGGGAGCCGGCTTGTTTTTTATCAAATCCATTGCTTCAGTAAATAATGATTTTTTTGTTATTTATAGCGGCAAGGCGTTGTATAAACTTTTGAAAAGGACTGGTAAAAAAATCAAGTTGCATGTCGATCCTTTTGACGATCGGCATTCCAGGAGAGATGATTTGCCAAGCTGGCAGGGTACCGTCGTAGGCATAGATTTGTCTCTGGATAAAACGCAGGAATTTGCTTTGCTTTTACAGCTTTTGAATAAAACTTTGCGAGAAGCTATAAAAGAGAGGAAAAAAGCTCGTTATAAAAAACCACAATTTATATGATTAAAATAAAACTTTTTAAGCAGGTTGGCCCATTTGCGGAAAACAAAGATGTTGCCAAGGATATAAGGCTAAAAAAATTAATTCCCGCTCTTTCGAAAGGGCAAAATGTCATATTGGATTTTGAAAATGTTGAGGGAGCCACTCAGTCATTCATTCATGCTCTAATTAGCGATTTGATTAGAAAATTTGGCAATGAAGTCCTGGATAAAATTAAATTTAAGTCGTGCAATGATACGGTAAAGGCAATTATCTCTATTGTGACGGATTATATGCAGGAAAGCGCGTAGTGGTGCTGGGGATGATTATTGCATTGATTACGATTCATGTATTTACGGATTAACTTAATATATTCCGGATTTGTGCCGCAGCAGCCGCCGATGATTGAGGCTCCGTCTTTCAGCCATTTTTGGGCGAATTTGAGATAATCTTCCGGTTTTTTTTCTTTTAAAAATTTCCATCCAAGTTCGTCATGAGGCATTCCATCTCCGTTTGCATAAAAGACGATGGGAATTTTTGAGATTTTTAATAATTTATAAAGTGAGATTTCGGCGATTTGAGGCGGTGCGCAATTCGTTAAAATTGCCAGTGGCGCAAGCGGCGATATTGCCCTGTATGCAGCTTCAATTGACTCGCCGCTAAGCAGATTGCCATTTTTGTTGCAGACGAAACTTATGGCAACTTCCAGACCTGTTTTTTTGCAGGCTTTAAAGGCGATTTTTGCTTCGCGAATGGTGTTGATAGTTTCTATGAATAAAAAATCAACACCGTTTTTTGCCAAATTTTCAGCTTGTTCGCTGTGTTCTTGCCAGAGTTCTTTGTCACTTGGCACGAGTTTTGGTTCATAACAATCCTCGAGCGGTGCAATTGAGCCACCGATTAAAACTTCCTTTCTGCCGCTTTCGATCCGTGCTTTTAGAGCCAGTTTGACTGCGAGTTTTGTCAGTTTTTCCGACTCGTCGCCTTTGTTGATTTTCTGAAGTGTTCTGCGATTGGTGCGGAAAGTGTTGGTGGTAATAATGTCGGAGCCTGCTTTTATATAATCCTCGTGGACTCTGCTCACTATTTCCGGATTTGTAATCAATGCCGAGGCTGACCATAAAGGTAATTCGGTTTTTATGCCCCGTCTTTGAATTTCGGTGCCGCAGGCTCCGGCGAGGAGAATTTTTTCTTTATTTTTCAGACGATTTTTCAAAAATTCGATGCGATTCATGGGTGTTTTGGTTAGGAAATTTGTCCCTGATAAACGTAAATGCGATGAAAGACAGGTAGCCTATTTTGTCTTCTTGTCTCGGCTTGTTCGGCGTTCAGAGGTTGTTTTGCCTCTTGGTCGGCGAAGAATTCAAACTGTCGTCCGCTTGCAACTTCCAGTGTCGCAAGTGATGAAAGGCTTGTTTCTGCGTGCTGGGCGATGATTTCCTGATGCAAAATGCTTGGTCTTAAACCATTTTTTCTAAAAAGTTCTTCCAGTGTTTTTTGTCCGGGGCGCCCGCCCAGATTTAAGACAACGCTGCCTCCCGGCTTGAGATGCGGGCGCACCTGCTGCAGCAAAATATCGTTTAACGCCAGTCCGTAGATGCCTAAGTCAGATGCATAGCGCTCTCTTTCGTAGTAATGAGCGAGTGCATCACCTTCGTATATTTGTTTATCTTTGGGCAGAATTACTTGTGGCAGGCATCCATATATGATGTCAAAATTGCCATCTTCGGCAAAGGGAAGCCAGCTTGCAAGATCGAGTGATCCACCATATGGCAAAACTTTTGCCAGGTTTTGGCTTTCCCTGCAGTGTCTTCTGATATTTCTGCATGCCAGAGGAACACATCGGCCTTCCTTGTCGGAAATCGCAATTGAATCGGGAGATTTAGCGAGTAGATAAATTACATTGATTCCGGTGCCGACGCCGATTTCCAAACATTTTTTGCCGCTTACGTCCAGTTTTGCCAGGCCACGCAAGAAGGCACGTGACCACTGATCGGGCTTGAAAGCGTAGGGTGGTATTTCGATGTCCACTGAATCGCTGCCAAAATCATCTGGCAGAACATCGGCTGTTGCAACAAGCTGGCCTTCGGGCTCCCTAGTGTATTGATGATATAGTAGGCTTCTGTCAGGTTGTAGCTTTTGCAGGGCTTTGGTCGGCGGTGTTTTGAGATGTTCAGCGATGTCTATGGCATTTTCAGTGCCGATTAATTCTTCGGTAGTCATATTTAGCTTGTTAGTGAAATAAATTGATTACTTGTTTTTGAGTTTTTTCTTCCAGCGCATCACGGTGCCGGGGCTTACGTTTACAAAACCGGCGATTTTGCGAATGGGGATTTTTGCTTTGATCATTTCTATGGCTCTATTTATTTGAAGTTCTTTGCTGCGCAGTCCGTAGCGAAATTCTTTGCTATGGCCGCTCCAGGTTTTGCCGCATTTTCTACAGCGCAGTCGGTTGAAATTTTTGTCATGGATAGCGATTTCTTCTTCGTTGAATACACCGAAATTTGGACAAAATTTGTTGGGACATGCTTGATTTGAGATGTGTTCGTTCATTGTGAGAAAATTCAGATATATAAAAAAAATCCACGAAATTCTTTTGAACTTCGTGGAGGTGAGTTGCTTTTCAGCTTCTTAAGTTTTTGTATTAAGAAGAGCTCACCACGAAGTTCGTGGGGCTCATCATCATTGAAGGATCAAATTGATTTTGGTGCGAATTGATCATACGTGGGCTATGGTATGCGCGCATTTGACGATTGTCAATAATGTTGTATCTGTATAATGTGAAAATGGCAGGGCTTTTGTTTTTGGAGGAATGGTTTAGGGCGTAAAACTGGCTCCAGCTATTTACAAAATGGCTGCAGTATGCCAATCTTGCGGTATGGACCATGAAAAACCATTTGGTGCGGATTGTGAAGGAGTTGTGTGGACTGAGACCAGAATTGCTGATATGAAATACTTCAAAAGGCGAGATGGCCTGTGGGTTTTGGCTAGAAAAAGAGGAGTTTTTGGTGACGTGGATTGTATGACATATCGCTTTGGGGGTATATTTTTTTTGGTAGTTGGGGAAGAGGATGTTGGGCGATTGTTGGATGTGAATGGAGTTGAGCTTATTGTAGTCAAGGATATTCGTGATCGTGTTTTGGTGACAAGTGCGATAGATGAGGTATCTCCGCATAAGAAGCGGTAGGTTTGACATAACGGTGGCATTGAAAAAAGCTCTTGGAAATGCTATAATTAAGGGATTTTGGTTGTGCATAAATGACTGAAATGAAAACAAAAATAAAAAAAATGATAAGGAAATCTATTTTTCTTGATGAGTACCGGAAAAAAGCGCTTCTGACGATTGTTGATGATCTATCGTTATCAGATAGAGAGGCTATTTGCGTCCTTTTGAATTCAGAGGAGGATATTATGCGCAGGGTTTTGACCCGGATTGTAGAGCACGATGGCAGTAAAAAGCTGGAGGGGATTTTTAAAAGCACCAAAGGTTTATTTACCAAAGCTTCGAATGTCACCAGGCGCAAGTGGCTGCAGGAGAAAGCTGGGTGGAAAATGTAGCATTTACGTTTAAAAAATGACTTCGTTTGAAAGGCAAAAAGTAGGCGATGAAATAAAAAGGGTGGGACAGGTTGTTCGTGAAACCCCTCTTGAAGCTGCCAGGAAACAGGAGATAGTTGATGTTTATTTGAAAAGAACGCAGGATCTTTTGGATTTGGTCGATTCTCTTGATGCGAATGATCCTTTGAGGCAAACGGTTCTTCGTTATTTGCTTGATAATCTTGCCAGGCTTGATAAAGACGCTTTGATCAAGGAGCTGGATGTTTATCGAGAGAGAATTGATCAATTTTATCGCGAAGTTTTGGCAAGAAAAGAAAAAGTGTCGGGTTGGAGGAGTGGTTTTCAAAAAAATCTGAATCAGGATTTTGTTGCTGTTTTTGGCGTTGAAATCCCCGGTGATGTAAGAGATAAGCTTTATGTTATGCCGGAAAAAGGTACTGAAGCTTTCAGATACGCAATGGGGCAACTGATACGTGCAGGGAAAAATACCGTGCATGGGAAGGAAATATTTGGTAGGCATTGGTCAATGTTTAGGGAGGCGCTGGATTTTGCCGTTGCCGGTAAATTTGATCAGGCTGCAATTATAATCAATAAATTGATTATAATTGTTTTGGATTCAGGGAAAGCGAAAGAGCATGAAGCCGGTCAGGAAAATCTAAAATTAAGGGCAAGAGAGGTTTTAGCTCTAAAAAAACAGGGAATTTCGAAAGCTTACGGTGAATTTTTGAAATTGAAAGAACCTTTGGATTTTGAAATTACTGCTTATCTGCATGCCAAAGATATTCCAAAGTTTGCGAAACTGACTGCCGAAAGAATGTTTAAAATCCGGTCATTACAGCTTAGTCAGGCCAGGATGGTGCAAAAGGTTTTTATTGCTCGTGATGCGTATTTTAACGAGGCGCCTGCCGAACTTACGGCAAATGAAAAATATGATTTGTTTTGTGATGGAGTTGGATTGCCGAAAACATTTACCATAAGAGATTTTCGTGTTGTGGGGCCGGAGGGTGAGATTGATGAAAGGAGTAAGCAATCTTATGTGCCTGGCACTGTTTTAGATAATAATCTGGAGATTCCTCTGGATTTACATTCTTCGTTTTATAAACGATTGTTTGAAAAGCTGGAATATAATCAACTGTATGCCTCCAAGGAGGCCTTTTTACGTACTCATGATCCGAAGTATGAGAAAAGCGCGCGCAAGTTTTTTGAAGTGGAAGAAAATGGTGGCGTTAAGACCGCTGATTGTTTGCGAAAGCAGGTTATCGCAGGTGCCGATATTGCGCCGGATGTAAAACGGCGGGTTGAAAAAGCAATGAAGTCAAAGATGGATAAGACAGTTAAAGACTTTTCAAAGTTGCAGAGTGATCTGGCGAAAGCCGACCCTTATGTAATTCACGACAAATCGCGTGAATTTTATCTTGCGCTTTCCAGCGAAAAGAAAGATGGAGTTTTGGAATTGGCAAAGTTGATTGATCCGAGATTGGCTGCGGATAATCCCGGAAATAAGGCGATATTGGATCTTTATGAGAATTTTACAAGTGTTTACATGGCGAGAACGGTTCAGTTGTCACAGGATGCCATGACCAAACATCCGAAAATCCTTGCTGATATCGCTGATGTAACGAGTTATATGAGCGATGCTTCAGGTTTTATGGAAGCAACGATGAGAACTTTCAAAGACATGCAAAAAACCGGAGAAGGCATTGGAGATCAGTTTCTTGGAGGGTTGCGTTATCGGGCAACTCAATTGTATCACGATCCTAGACGTGAAAAAATTTATAGCAAGCTTTATGGCAAGCCGTTTTTTGACGCTTATAAAACTAAAAGCGCCAAAGATTCGACGGAATTCGATCGTCAGATGGAGATTGTATGGTCGGGTATGTCGAAAATGTATAAAGAAGCTCCACGTTTTGCTTCCGATGTTGGACGTCTTTGTTCAAAGGTGATGAAAATGGAAGGCGATCCCAGTACTTTTCTCGATTATCTCGAGAGTATGCGCGGACCGATCATTATTACGGCGGTTGCGTGTGCGGGTGCAATTGCCGGTGGATATCTGCTTCTACCGCTTTTAGCAAAAGGTGGGGCTTTGGCTTCCGCCGGATTCCTGACAAAACTAGTCGCCACTTCTATTACCACCGGCGTAACTGCCGGTATCGGAAGTATGGCAGGGGTCGCTTTGGTAACGGGCAGAGTTGATCATATGGATTCTTGGCAGAAAAATCTGCTCACTTTGGGGCAAAGTGTGGGAATGCAGGCTTTGGCGGGAGTTGGAGGCGCCGTTTTGGGCAGAGGGATGGCGTCGCTTGGGAAAGTTATTGCAAATAAATCTCCTTTTTGGGGTACTAGGGTTACGGCATATGCCAAAAATTATGCCGATGTCATGCTGGCCCGTTCGGTTTCGGTAAGAACCGGCGGTTTTTTCAGTAGATTCAAAGATTTTTTTGTGCGTTTGGGTGAAGAAACAAGCGAAGAATTGCTTGAAGATATGTTTGAGACCGTCGGTAAGGCTATAAGTGCCGATAATCCGGTTTTGGGATTTGTATGCATGCTGATTCCTTCAAGTACAAGGACGGCTCGCGGTGTGTTTTTACAATCAAATGGAAAATTTACCGCAGCTCCGGGGGTAGATGTTCATGTGACAGAACGCGGTCTTGATATTCAATATGGCAGTATTGATAGTGTACTGGCCCTTTTGCGATCAAAAAAAGCACCTGCACAGTTGATTGCGTCCCTCGAACAAGGAGGTGAAGTGGATGCGGATTTTGACGGCGTGAGGATCAGAGTAAAGCCCACGCCTGCTGCGTCTGCGTCTGCTGCGCCTGTTGCGCCTACGGACACTTCACGGGCCCGGGATACGGATGTTGCAAGGAGCGAACCTGAGCCGGGTGACACGGGAGATATTGGGCAGGTTAAAACACTTGCTGATACCATAAGGGATAAGGGTCTGAGGTTGGCTGTTTTGGACGTGGTGTCGGATATATGGTCAAATACAAAAGAAGGTTTAGTGAGAGGTGTCCAAAAATTGGACAAGATATATGAAAAGCTCAAAGCTTCAGGAGCATGGGAACTGCTTGGGAAAATTGCCGACAAAATTGATGAAAAGATTCACCGCTTTCATGATGCAACTACCGCTTTTAATTTGATGCTTTTGTTTGCTGCCGCCGGAATTGCCACTATAAGCGGTTTGTTTATTTATCTTTCGACCCGTTACGACAGGGTGCGAAAGGTTTTGCGTCGTGGTGAGATGGTTATTTTTGGTTCTGATAAAGACTGGGTGATTGAGAATCCCGATGCCCACGGTAGAGTTTTAATTATAAGATTACAGCCTATTGGCCGCGAAGACCATGTACAGGTTATAAAGAAAATTGTCAGTCTGCGTGAGCTTTTGAGATATAATCCCGAAATATGGGACAGAACTTATGTACAAGATACATCTCAGGGACATGCTCGTAGAGATGTTCGTGTAGATCGCTCCGCCGATAGGTCCCAACGTCGTCACGAAGGGAATTTCAACAATAAACTTAATCCTAAACAGATTTATATTTTTTCTGTTAATCGTCCTGTTGTTTTGCTTTTGGCGATAAGGAAATCTCAAAGGGTTAATTTATCCGTTTTGGAGGATGGCAGCATAGTTCTTGAGAGTAACGGCAAAAGGCATGTAGTGCGTGTCGGTGAGGAGATGCTATTTGGCCGAGCAGATTTTGATTCTAATAATGATCATGTTTCTGCTCAACATGTGAGGATCAAAAATTTGGGCGATGGAAAATTTGAGCTTGAGGACTGGAATTCAAAAAACGGTACGAAAGTTGAAAGTGTTGCGGATGGTAGAGGGGCTGTAGATCAAGGTGCAAGATTGGAAGGTCCTTTTACGGTGAGTCCTTCTTTGGCTGCACTATTTGCCTGGCTGGATTCTCAGGGTACGACATATAGCGGTATGCCGGTTGAAAAAATCAAGGCGAACATAATCGCTTATATACAGGGAAATGGCAGTATTGCTCCGGATGGTATTCCCCGCATGGGCGACCTCAGGCAAAAAGCTGTTGATATTTTGACTGAATATCAGAGAGATGCTGTTCAGTCGCATCTGCAGAGATCCAAGGTGACGTATGATGTTTCAAATACGGTATCGCGTGTGGAGGATGCAAATTCGGCTGAAATCGAAGATACAATATCAAGATGGTTGGGAGCTAAATCTGCCGATACATCACATGGAGTGATTGTTGATGATGTGTTGGCGAATAATTTTAGAAGAGGACGTCCTCAAAAATTTGAGATTCGATTTAGAAACGGTACTACTGTGAAATTAATATTTCCTGCTCGTTGTGGAGGAGAGATGGCTCGTATACAGAGCTATGTTGCTGCAGCCGAACAATGGATCCAATTGCAATTTGGACAGTATGGTGTAAAACCAAGACAGAATCTGACTATTTTGTTAATGGACGATGTGCCCGGCCATGGTAAAAGTGTTCGCGGTCATGCGGGTAGGGATAGTATTATCATGAGGGCGGATTCGATAGGTACCCAGAGATTTTATGAAACTTATTTTCATGAAAGAACTCATTCTATTTTGGGAGCTCATAACATGTGGGCTCATGATGGCGGTGTTGTTGAAGGAATAGCCAATTATATGGCTGCAGATGGTGTGAAATCTTTGGGGTTTGTAAATCCTGAGGTTATGAAGATTTCCGGAAGGCGTGGTCGCGTGGCTGATGCAGTTCTGGATAATGTACGTAGTGGCATGTCATATTTCCAAGCTTTGAAACTCTATTTTGAGCAATTTCATAACAAAACTGATTATGATTTGAATTATGAATATGGTCAGGCTTTTACGGCAGCATTTATAGAGCATTTTCATGGCAATATTGCTGTGTTTCTGGAACTTTATGCGGCGTTGGGAAAAAGTGAATTCAGAAGTGGTGGACGCCCGGTAAATGAAATGTATGCCGGAGCGATGCGTGCTATAGGCTTATCCAGTGATGATATCACCTCTATTCTTCATGAAACTGCCGGTAAATTGATGTTGAGAGCGCATAAAGGGCAAGAGCTTTTTGATATGATAATCAGCCAGAGTCCCAGTGAAATACATGCGATTTTGGATCAGCAGAGTCTTGCTACAATATTTGGTCTTGATAGTCCGACTTTGGCCGAACTGGAGGCTCATGTTGAGGATGCGAAAAGGTATGTGCATGGAAGGCGGGCGGGACGTGCAAGCATTCAGGCTTTTATTCAAATTTTGGATGTTAAGCTTGGTGAAATAAAAAGTAGTCGGGGTATGGGACTGCGTACTCAAATGCGTTACGAATAATTTAACTAAATTTTTTATGACAAGAGCGGACTGTGGTGAAGTATTCGAACCTTTGAAGGCGGCTGTGGATCCGACATATCTTTTCAGTCATGTCGATGCTGCACGTGCTTTTGCGGATGAAGCTTTGGATTTGAAGCGGCCTGATTTTGTTCAGGCTTTAAAGATTAAAGGTGTGCTTAAGGAGCGGGTCGATTTTCGATTGCTTTTGCAGGCGCTTGACTGTGATCGAGCTTGTCGTGATGAGGTTTTGTTTTATCTGAGCAGGGTTAGTGTGCATGAACTTGAAGGGCAGGTTATTGAGTTTATAAACATCGAATTAGAGCGTGATGGGGAGCCTGATGCGGCTATTTACTGGATGATTCGGGCATTGGTTTGTATGAATACTAAAACTGCAAGATTTTTTCTTGACGGATTGAGGAATCATCCAAAGATTAGGGGAGATGAGGTGCTTGCTGCGCTTGTTTGATGCCTTATTTTGCTCTTTGTGCTAAGATTTTGTCATGTACGATCTTTTGATAAAAAATTGCGGGCAGGTGGTGACGATGAGTGGGAGTATGCCGAGATGTGGCAAGGAGATGCGCGAACTTGCTGTAATTGAGGATGGATTTGTGGCTTGTGAAGGGGAGAGGATTGTTGCAGTGGGTTTTATGGGCGATTTTGAAAAGAAGAGTGGATATTTTGAAGGGAAAATCGGAAAAAAAACGAGAATTATTGATGCCGGGGGCAAAGTTTTATTGCCGGGTTTGATTGATTGTCATACGCATCTGATTTTTGCGGGAAATCGGGCGGGGGAGTGGCGGGAGAAACTTGCGGGGAAGTCTTATCTGGAAATTTTGGCCGGTGGAGGAGGAATTTTGAGCACAGTAATGGCGACACGGGCGGCTTTGAAGAAAGATTTGCTGCGGAGCGGACTTTCGCATTTGCGGGAGATGTTGGCTTATGGCGTGACTACTGTGGAAATTAAAAGTGGATATGGTTTGGATTTGGAAAGTGAAATGAAAATTCTTGATGTGGCCGGTGAGCTTGGGCGGGTGCAGCCTGTTTGCGTGGTGAGAACTTTTTTGGGCGCGCATGTGGTGGGGCCGGAATTTCGCGGAGAGGAGGGCGGAAGTGCTTCCGATGCCGCGCGATATTTGAAATATCTGGTGCAAAAAGTTTTGCCGGAGGTTAGGGGCAAGGCGGATTTTGTGGATATTTTTTGCGAGAAAGGCGCTTTTGATCTGAAGCAGAGCGAAAAATACTTGAGGGCGGCGCGTGAGATGGGTTTTGGTGTGAAAATTCATGCGGAGCAGATAAACAATCTTGGCGGCTGCAAAATGGCTTGCAAGCTTGGTGCAGCGAGTTTTGATCACTGCGATCATTTGACTGTTGCGGATATTAAAGCGCTTGGAAAACTGAGCAAAGGGGCAAAAGGCGGCAAAAAAGCCAATTTTTGCAATGAGCCGGTAGCGGTGCTGCTTCCTCTCGTTCCGCTTTTTTTGCGTGAGCATGTTTTTGCCGACGGTAGGGCAATGATTGACAATGGCCTTGCCGTTGCGGTTTCCACCGATTTCAATCCCGGATCCTGTCCAAGTAAAAATATTTTTCTGGCGATGAGTATGGCGTGTTTAAAAATGGGGCTGCTTCCCGAGGAGGCTTTGACGGCCGTGACTGTAAATGCGGCAGCGGCTCTTAGGCTTTTTGATCGCGGAGTTATCGAAAAAGGCAAACGCGCCGATCTTGTTTTGTTTGATGTGCAAAATTATCAGGAAATTCCTTATTGGATGGGGGATAGCAAGGTTGCAAAAGTGGTTTGTGGAGGGAAGGTTGTTTTGACTGCCAGTTAGTTGAATTAAAATTTCTAAATTCCGTTCCCGGGAATGTTTTTGGCAAATTTTTCTACAAATAAACTGGTTCATTCCCATTTGCACAGGGGGCGGAGTTATTGCGAACGGTATCGATGACGTACTGATCGTTTTCGTATTTACTCAAAATTGTCATCATCAGGGTGTCGTTGTTCACAGGCAAATCATGTTTTCTGTATGCGGCATCGATGGATTCCTTGAGGCGTTGAGTGTCTTCGAGAATTTTTTGATCTATGTAAATCAGGCATGTGAAATCGATATTTGCATTGATGAAAGCCTTTTTCTGATCTTCTTCGGAGAGATTTTTGAAATTTTCATTGATTTTTTTTGCGGTTTCAAGGGCTGCTTGCTGCTCAGTGGTAAGTGCATTTTCGCTTCCTAATGTGTCGGAATTTTCACCGATTGTTGCGTCTGTATTCTCGTCTAAAGTCGAGGAAGAATCTGTAGTAGTTGTAGAATCGTCTGCTTTTTTTCGCGGTTCGCAATTTTTGAAAAGAAAAACGGCGCCAACAATAATAACAATGATTATTAGTACTGGAAGAAGACGTTTCATGTGACTATTGTCGGAGTTTTTTCAGAAAAATGCAATGGGCAGAGTGGCCTTCCATTTCTCTCATTGCTCAGAATCGCCACTGCCAAGCAGTTGGCTCAATTCGCAATTCGATAAATGCAAAGCCCTCTGCCTTTACTTTTTATGTTTCAACTTCTCATATTCTCTCTGAAAAAAGCGGACAGCATTCAAGCATTCTTTGGCTTTTTGATTGTCCGGTTCGATTTGAAGAGTTTTTTTGAATAAAAGCGCTGCGCGATCGAAATCTTTTTCATTGAGATACAAAACACCGATGTCGTTTAAAATCAACGGATCGTTTGGCGCAAGGAAAAGAGATCTTTCAAGAATTATCACGCCTCTTTTGTTCTGGCCGGAATGATACATGCTCCAGCCCAAACAGCGTAAAATTTCCGGATGATTCGGATATGCTTTGTCGGCATGCTCCAAAAGTTCTACGGATTCTTTCCACTGGCCGGTGCAGGAATATACAAAACCGAGCAAATAATTTGCGTTGGCACTTTGTTTATTGATTTTTAAAGCTTGTTTCAAAGCTTTTTCGGATTTGTCGTATTGGCGAAGACTCAAATAATTGTCGCCGATTTCTTCATAGGCCTCCACACATTTAAGATCCGATGTCAGAATTTTTTCGCAAAGTCTGATGGCTTCGAGATGTTTTCCTTCGTTCTTTTTCTTGTCAGCCTCTTCGATGAGAGGATGAACGGCCGTGTCGGAACTTTTATATGAGTCGCCCATGATTTTTGTTTTTATTTTTTGTTTTTGATTTGCCTTAAGACCATTCTTTCTTTAAGCAAATCTAGGTATTCTACCTGAAAATTTATTTCATATCAAGCCCTTTGAGGTATTTTGCGAAAGGAGTTTTTAATTCGGAGTGTTTTAAACCGAAATGTACGACTGCTTGAAGATAGCCGAGTTTGTCGCCGGTATCAAATCTTTTGCCTTCTATAAGGCAAGTATTGATGTCTGAAATTTTGATGAATTCGCTCATTCCGTCGATGAGGCGCAGTTCTCTGTCTTTGACTTTTTTTGAGGCGAGAGTTTCTAAAAGTTCGGGAGTGATGATGTATTTTCCGGTGATGGCGAGATTACTTTTTGCTTTTTTTGGCGAAGGTTTTTCGGTTAAAGATTTTACTTTGCCGGAATTTTTTTCGGTTTCGACGATGCCGTATTTTTCAGTTTCAGTTAACGGGATTTTTGTCACGGCAATGATTGGCGTTTTGAATTTCTCATATTCTTTAAGCATTTGAGCCAATGGCGGAATTTTGCTGTCCCAGATATCGTCTCCAAAAAGTATGGCGACAGGTTCATCTTTGACGAGTTCTTTGGCGCAGAGGATTGCGTGTCCGTCACCATGTGGGAAAGGTTGGCGCACATAGACAAATTTTGCCATGTTTTCGATTCGTTCGATTTCTTTGAGCAATGCTTTTTTGCCGTTTTTTTGTAAATGTGCATGCAGTTCAAAAGAATGGTCGAAGTAATCTTCAATTGATCTTTTGCCGCGGCCGGTAACGATAATTATTTCTTCGATGCCGCTTTTTACCGCTTCTTCAACAAGATAATGAATACAGGGTTTATCCACGATCGGCAGCATTTCTTTTGGTTGGGATTTTGTAGCCGGCAAAAATCTCGTACCGAGTCCGGCGGCCGGAATGATCGCTTTTTTGATTCTCATCTTTAAGCTTTAATCTTAATGATCTGGGTTTTTTCTTTTTCTGTTTTTGGGATGCGAATTTCCAAAACATTTTTTTCAAAAGAAGCTTTGATGTTTTTTGTATCTGCTTCCAATGGCAGGACAATAGAGCGGGAAAAATTTCCCCAGAAACATTCTTTGGTATAATAATTGTCTTCCGGTACATCTTCGCCAAGTTCACGGTCGCCCTTTATTATCAAAACATCGTCTGTAACGGCTATGTGCAGATCTTCTTTATTTACTCCAGCGATCGGAGCCTTGATAACTATTTCACCATCGGTCTGCCAAATATCGAGTGCGAGTTGGCCGACTTCTTTTTTCATCGGCTTGTCGTCGTTTGGCAGTGGATGAATTTTGATGCTGGTGTTGTTCATATTTATTCAGCTTTTGCGACGGCTTTGGTTATAGATTCATGCGCTTTTTTTGGGACTTTCATATTTTTGAAATATTCCTTGAATTCTTCGGCGGTCATGTTTTCTTTTTTGATGAGATCTTCGGAAATTTTTTCGATCAGTGCTTTGTGTTTGTTGATTATTTCTTTACATTGTCTGTAGGCTTTGTGGATCACTTTTTGAACAAGTTCATCTATTTTTGAAGCGTATTGTTCGGAATAATTTTTTACATGGCCGAAATCACGTCCGAGAAAAACTTCGTCCTGATCTGAACCGAAAGTAACCGGCCCCAGTTCGCTCATGCCATATTTTGTAATCATCGCTCTGGCCATTTTCGCCACTTTTTGCAGGTCGGATGAAGGGCCAGTAGATGTTTCCCCAAAGAAAATTTCTTCGGTGACATAGCCGCCCAAAGCCATGCAAAGATCGTCTTCAAAATGACTTTGGGAAACATAATTTTTTTCTTCTTCGGGACGGGACCAGGTGACGCCGCCGGCGGAACCGCGGGAAATAATAGATACTTTATGGATCGGATCGCAATTTGGCAATAAATGGCCGACAATTGCGTGGCCAACTTCGTGATATGCTGTGAGTTTTTTTTCTTTGTCGGACATGACACGGGTTTTTCTTTCGGGACCGAGTACGACTTTTTCGATGGAGGCTTCGATTTCTTTCATCGTGATGTATTTCTTGTCCTGTTTTGCTGCAAGAATAGCGGCTTCATTCATAAGATTTTCAAGATCGGCGCCGCTAAAACCGATGGTTCCTTTGGCTATGTGGGCGAGATCAACATGTTTTGAAAGCGGTTTTTTGCGGCTGTGAACTTTTAGAATCGCTTCGCGTGCTTTCAAGTCCGGCATGCCGACAATTACACGGCGATCAAAACGGCCCGGTCGAAGCAGTGCGGGATCGAGAATGTCCGGACGGTTTGTGGCTGCGATTACTATGACGTTAGTTCCTGTTTCAAAGCCGTCCATTTCGGTAAGGATTTGGTTTAAAGTTTGTTCGCGTTCATCATGTCCTCCTCCCATTCCTGCACCACGATGGCGGCCCACTGCGTCAATTTCATCGATAAAAATGATGCATGGAGCATTGCGCTTTGCTTTGGTAAAAAGATCTCTTACGCGGGAAGCGCCGACACCGACA
Source organism: Candidatus Peregrinibacteria bacterium (assembly GCA_016206505.1). Taxonomy (GTDB): domain Bacteria; phylum Patescibacteriota; class Gracilibacteria; order UBA1369; family LOWO2-01-FULL-3; genus JACQRJ01. The sequence continues at coordinate 37,626 of JACQRJ010000032.1, forward strand.
AACATTTCGACAAATTCGGAACCGGAAATACTGAAATATGGTACATCCGCTTCGCCGGCTACGGCTCTTGCAAGCAAAGTTTTGCCGGTTCCAGGTTGGCCGACAAGCATTACGCCTTTTGGAATTTTGGCGCCCATTTTGCGGTATTTTTGCGGATGTTTTAAAAAGTCCACGATTTCAACGAGTTCTTCCTTAGCTTCATCGGCTCCGGCTACGTCTTCAAAAAGTGTTTTTTCTTTATTTTTGTCATAAGTTTTTGCGCGACTTTTGCCGAAAGAAAGAGCTTGATTGTTGGCTCCCTGAGCCGAGCGCATCATGAAAACGAAAAAAGCTATTATAAGGATAAATGGGATCATCCCTATAAGGAGGTCTGTCCAAAAAGCATTGGTTTCCGTATCTTCGATGCTGATTGGTAGTGCTGAAATAGTTTCATTTTTGACTCCGGCCTGCCCTAAAAGTTCATAAACGCTGATGCCCGGTTCCTTGAAAACATGTTGTTTGGTGCCGTCCACAAGTTCGATATTGATGCGATTACTGGAAACTATCAAAGAATGAATCGTGCCGGAACTGACTTCTTCGACAAAATTATTGAGACTGATTTCCGTTGAGGTTTTACCGCCGTTATTGAACATCATGGTTAAAGCGGCTACAAAGAGCGCAATAATGACCAATGACATTAAAGTGGTTCGCGGTTTTTTGGGGACTGGTAAAGTTGCCATGAGTGCATTTTGGACTTTTTCAGGCTAATTTTCAAGCCCTATGATACTTCAATAATGTTGTTTTTGATTTTGAAAGTCAGGCTGTTTAAAGTCTTTTTTTTGTTTCCGTGAGGGCTTTTTAGGGTTTTTAGGATATCTTCCAAATGTGAAGATTCCAGGTTTTTTGTGTGGCCGATTTGTGTTTTATAGATGGCAAAAATGATCGTTTTTTGTAGCGCCGTATGAAGTTTTTTAAAAGTTTTGGCGTTTAGGAGGGTTTTCGCTTTTGCTGTTTTTGAGTTTTTTTTGAGCCATTTTTCTGCTTCTTCATTCAGGAAATTTTCGATTTCGCGTAAATTTTGCGTGTTTTTGGCTGAAGTTTTTATGAGATTTGGATTGAGTTTTTTTAATTTAGGGATGATTTCGTGACGAAGAAAGTTGCGAGAATATTTGCGGTCTTGGTTTGTTTCGTCATTTCTGTAAGGGATTTTTTTAAATTCGAGATAAGCGAGAATTTCTTTTTTGTCGATGTCGAGCAGGGGACGAAAGAGTTGCGGAGAATATTTTGGAGGATGTGACGAAATAATTTCCATACCGAGCAATCCTTGCAACGAAGCTCCGCGTGTGAAATTTAGGAGTCTGGTCTCAAGGTTGTCATCGGCATTGTGGGCGGTAATGATGAGGTCGGCCTGGTGTTTTTTGGCCATTTTATTGAAAAAATCGTATCTGACCTTGCGGCCGGTTTCCTCGACTCCTTCTTTGTTTTTTTGTGCCAGTTTTGCGATGTCTGTCCTTAAAATTTCCACTTTGATTCCGTGCGATTTGCTTAAGTTTTGTACGAATTTGGCATCGTTTGCCGATTCTTTTCGTAATTGATGATTGACGTGGGCGATGATGATTTTTGCAGAAATTTTTAGCAGCATGTGGAATAAAAATACCGAATCACCACCTCCTGAAACGGCTGTGATAAGTTTTGTATTCTTTGTTAAATGCGTGTTTAGGATTTTCAGAATTTTTTCTTCGAGTTTTTTCGCTTCCTGTTTATTCATTTGGTTTTGGGGGATTTAGGTTTTGCGATACTTCGATGATTTTATCGAAATTATCATCCTCTGCCATTTTATTTACTTTTTCTGCGCCGCATTTTAAACATTTATGAGTGATGATCCAGCCTTTTTTGCCGTCCTGATTGACCCGTGTCGGCTGCATTAAGCCATGACATAGCGATTTGCGGTCGCCGGGCGAATTTTCATCCAGATGCAGCGAAAAGAGGCAGCTGCCGCAATGATTGCGGCAGCTGCCTCTCAGTTTTTCATTATCTTTGGAACAATTTTGGCATTTGAAGCCTTCGTTGATGACAATGAACTTTTTCAAACTGTTACTTATTTTTTAGATATTGATAAATGGCAACCGCCACTTCGTTTCTTGTCATCTTACTTCCGGGATTCAAATACTTATCTTTTTTCGGCAATAGATCGTATTTTTCTACAATGCCTGCGTATTTCGCAAACCAGTCTTTAGAATCCACGTCTTTAAAATCGTATGAAAGATTGAGCTTGAGATTGAATGTTAATGCGATCATTTTTAGAGCTTCGGCAATACTGACCGGATTACCGGGCTTGAAAGTTCCGTCCGAATAACCATTTATTATTCCTTTATTGTAAGCCGTTACGACATATTTCACGTACCATTCGCCCTCTTTTACGTCGCTGAATTTGCCGTTATTTTTTACGCTGGAGACTTCTCCATATTTTGCCAGGAGCAAAAATTTTGCTATTTCGGCACGATTTACCGTTCTGTATCCTTTGAATTCTCCATCTTCATATCCTCCTATTATGCCACGTCTGTATAATTCGGCTGCGGCGATACCTTCCAGAGTTGAGAGATCGGTATCGGAAAAGGGATTTTCGTAATCATCATAATTGGTGATAACGTCGTCTTCATATTCCGCAGGCGGTAAGGTTTTTTTATTTGTGCCTCCGGAAGTGTCATATTCAAAATATCTGTATTCTGACCAGGAGCCGGCTATGTTTTTTGAGTTGATAGCGCGGACTTTGAAGCGGAATTTGTAATCTCCGGCAAGAGCGGGGGTTGTGTAATATAAATTTGAAGTTGTGTAAGTTGAAGGATTTGTCCATTTGGCTTTGCTATTGCTGCAGAATTCACAGGCCAATTGAATTTCATATTTTGAGGCACTTCCAACTTCGCTCCATTCCAGATAGGCTTTTCTTGGGTAATTTGTGAGCACAGTGTTGTTTAGCGGCCACATTATTGTCGGAGTGCCGAGGTTAGTTGAATTGCCGGAAGTGTCATATGAAAAATATCTGTTGTCCGACCATGGGCTTGCAGTGCCGCTTGAGTTTAGAGCGCGGACTCTGAAGTAATAGTAGTAGTCACCGGCAAGTGCAGGGGTTGTGTAGTATGAATTTGTGGTGCTGTGGTTTGTTGGGCTACCCCATGAACCATTGATAAATGTGAACAA
>JACQRJ010000029.1 GCA_016206505.1 Candidatus Peregrinibacteria bacterium
GTTAATACTCTTACTACAGCCGCCACATTAAAAGGCCCGCAGTCATTTTTTGTCTGGCGGTAGTTATATTGCGGCGGATATGGCAAAAAGGCACTTTCTTTCAGAGCATTCTGATCTATTTGCGGTTTACTGTCCCACATTATTATTCCACCGACGAGCAAAGCAAAAATTATCAGTCCCACCCGAATTTTTTTATTTTTCAATATCATGTTTCTTTTTTCCATGTGAAATATATGCGGCTGCGCAGACTATCGACCAAATCTTCAGGTGTAACCATGGGGCCGGCTTTGAATCTTGCCACAACAAAATTGCTAATTTGGATGTTATCTGGAATTTGAGGCTTTTTACCCGAAGTTTCTGTGATGTTTTTGGGTGATGACATGATGCCTGGTGATCTTTTTGGCATTTTATCATTACGAGGATTTTTCTTAAATAAAAAGGAAAAGTGTCACCGGTTGTAAGATGCGGAAGTCTCGTACCGGTACGAAAAATTTCGCTACAGGTCAGATTTGCAATTATGGCAAAATTGTAGTTTGATGCGAAAATCCTTCCTAGGAAATGGATGAGGCAGGATTGAATTTTCCGCTACAGATATGGCTTAAGGATAGAAAAGAAAGTTTCACCGGTGACGTTTTTGTATTTTGCACGCATCGGGATGCTCACGCCTGTTTGCTCCTGAAGCGGCTTGAAGCTAGGGCGGCGATTGTCAAAATGGCGAGCCAGGCGGAGTTGCCTTGCGGATTTTCGAATGGGGTGTCTTGCGGGGTGCCGTTTGGTGTGATCCTTGTTGAAGAAATGCTGCCCGATGAACCGGCGGCGCAACCTGTAGAGAGAACATGGGATCAGAAAGCAATTGATTTAATCGAGGAGCGGGAGGTATCTGTCATTCAATCCTCCAGTTTCCCAAAAGTGTCATCGCTTCCGGCAAATGTTTTTCATATTCGTCGGCCGTTGTCGAGTAGATGAAATTCAGAGCGTTTTCATTATTCCAATCTATATATTTCAGATACATTTCCTTGTAGAGATTGCGCCCTTTGCGGAACTCGTAGACGACTTTGTATAGAGGTTTGCCGTTCACCATATACTCGTAATTTTCTTCCAAAATCTTTACACCGCTGTAGCTTGTTTCGAGATCGAGAATTGAATTTTTGAAATTTTGATCCGGCGCCAAAAACTCCTGATCGGACATGTAATAATTGTTGATGGAAATGTATGCGGTAGAATCCTTGCGAAAAAGATCGATGCTGCCATTATCGCCGAGATAAGTCTGAATATACCAATTTGGAATACTTGAAATCGAATATTTAGTGGCATATCCCCCATTGCTCTGAAAGCTTGCGGGTGCGGTGTATACGAACTGCTCACCGAAAGAAATCGACTGAATCATTTTGGTCAATTCATCGGCCTTTTTTGCGTAATCTTCATAATTAAAATCAAGTGTCAAAGTTTGATCGGCATTGACGTAAACATCGATGCCGTAATTGCCTTTGGCGAAGAAGTATCCGTCGCCGATTGAAGAAATTCCAGCGTAAGAATAACCATATGCTTTTTGACCGGCGATATTCGCTTCCGGAAAAATTTTGTAAACATAATTGCCATCGGCGAGAATTGCTTCGATCCATTTTTTATACGCGTCCGCGCTGATTTCATAAGGAAAATGGCGCATGGAAATTTCCATGGTGTAGGTCATATTGTCATTTTCGATATAAATGCCGTCATCGATATAGCTGAAGTGCCAGCCGGGTTGTAATTTGATGCTGAAATTTGGATCTTTGTGAGTATAAGTGCTGCTCTTTTTGGCTTTTTCATTGAGCTTCATTTGTTCTTTGAGAGCTTTTTGCGCGGCAAATTTTTTGTCGGCGGGAAGTTGCATGCCTTTTTCAATAAAATCCCTGACATCCTGTAGAGGTTTGAAATAAGCGATGGTTTCGGTATCGGTGACGGTATAAGTCGGGACGCCGATTAATTCGATATTTGCATTGATTACTGCGCCGCCGGAATTTCCGGAGTCCACTTTGCTGTCGGTTTTAATCCAAAGTCCTTCAGTATTTTCGCTGTAGCCTGAAATCGATCCGCGAGTGAAAGTGACGGTTTCATTGCCAATGCCGGGATAGCCTGAAATATAAATTTGCTCCCCTACGGCAATATCTTCGTAATTTGGCTGCATGATACGTAAATCATCCGGTAATTCATTGCCAAAAATGTCGCGCTGATTGAGCCGGAGCAAGGCGACATCTTTTTTTGGCTCGGCAGCGACGAGTTCAGCCGTATAAAGACAACTTGGAGGTTTATCAACTTTCTCTGTAAGGCAAACTTCAAAAGTATCCGCAGCTTTTTGCATGGAAGAATCGCTGATGACATGAAAATTGGTCAAAATGTCGTAATTGTCGGAAATGAGCGAGCCGGAGCCGGAAGCTTCATAAACGAGCTGCTTGGAATCCGTATAATGTGAAAAGGAATGAATTTGCACGATTGGCAAATCATCATCGTTTAACAGCGCCAGACTGCGCTTCATCGCCATTTCGCTGACCGCAAGATAAGTGGCAATCACTACAACAAAGATGACAACCGCAGTGAGCAGGACGCTTAAAAGAGTAATTTTTTTGCGGTGGCTCATGTTGCGGACTTGCAGAGACTCAACTACTTTCGTGAGATTCGGGTGTTGCGCGAGTTGTTTGATTTTTTCAGGGATCATATTTTAATGAATTACGAGTACAAACTCGCCACGTGGAGGATTTTTGAGGAAATGTTCATAAACTTCTTTGATATTACCACGGATTGCTTCTTCGTGGATTTTTGTCATTTCGCGGCAGGCTGTTATTTTGACATCACCGAGATATTCGGAGATTTGTTGTAAAGTTTTGAGCAAACGATGCGGTGATTCAAAAATCACAATGGTATGGGTATCTTTTTTTTGGTTTTGTGCGAGTTTTTTAAACAAGGTCTGGCGGCCTTTTTTTACCGGCAGAAAGCCCAGATATAGAAACTGATTCATGGGCAGTCCGCTTAAAACAATCGCAGCGAGCAAAGCTGATGGGCCGGGAATTGGCACGATTTTTATGTCATTTTTCAGTGCTTCTTGAATAAGCGTATAAGCCGGATCGGAAATACCCGGAGTGCCGGCATCGGAGATCAGAGCGATATTTTTTCCTTCTTTCAAAAGTTCGATGATTTTTTGCAATTTATTGTCGCTGCTGTATGAGTGGAAGCTCAAAAGCTGGGTTTTGATTTCGTATTTGTTGAGGAGAATTTTGGAATGTCTGGTGTCTTCGGCGGCGATATAGTCGACTTCTTTCAAAATGCGTAATGCGCGCAGAGTGATATCTTCGAGATTGCCGATTGGCGTGGATACTATGTAGAGCATCATGGCTTTTTTTGGGTTATGCTGGGCTGTTTTAAATAAAGCGGCTGTACTATTTTGACAGCTTTAAATCTGGCTCTTTTGATGACTTCCGGCAAATCGGGTCGAATTTCCAAAAACTTGAATCCTTTCAGAAATGTTTTTTGTTCCTTGGAAATGTCGCCAAAAATTTCAGTGATTTTCTGCTTTTTCAAATGACTTTTCAGATCGGGAAGATTTATCAGTTTGCCAAGTTTTCCGGGCTTTTCACTGAGGTAAACTCCCTGACTGCCGGCAAAAAGCAGAAGAGCGGATTTCGCAAATTTGCTGCCTTTGCGAAGCTCATGAAAAAGCGTCCACCAATAATCGAAACTGTTCAATTCATAAAGTTTCGCATGATTCAAATAGGCAATCGTATTGGCCACGGTCACGCCAACACGCAATCCCGTAAAAGAGCCGGGACCTTTGATAACATAAACTTTTTTGATATCGGAAAGTTTGATTTTGTTTTTGCGCGAGAGCTCCATCAAAAGCGGCATGATTTTTTCCGCTTCATCGTTGTTGCTTTTGAAGCAGGAATAAGACAAAATCTGCCCATTTTGAAAAATAGCAACTTCTGTTTTGAAAGATCCTGTCTTAATGCCAAGCGCAAGCATGAATCATTTAATAAAGATCTAAAATTTCTATGCCGGTGTAATAGTGTTTGAGAATTGCTTTGTATAAATATCCCTGTTCGGCCAGCCCCTTGGCGCCGCAGCCGCTCATGCCGACTCCATGTCCCAAAAATTCATCACCGTCGCAAAATGAATCATCAACGCTTACAAGATAAGGCGTATTGTCCCAGCCCCAGACTTCTTTGGCGCTCTTTGTTTTGGTGCCGTCGGATTGATTGAAATAAGGCGCTTTGACAATTTTTCCTTCATATCCGATTACTTCGCCTTTGGTATCTTCTACCGCGCTTTTCACATTCGGAGATCGTTTTTCCAATCCATAGCCGAGATATTTTTGGCTGTTTTCGGGATCGTCATCAAGATGATAAGGCTTGCCCGGGAATTTTTCATCGCGTGTCATGTAATATTTGGCGTAGCTCCTGGCGGCAACCATGATCGCTTTGATCTTTTCCGTTTTCTCATTATTGGAAACTTCGCCCAAACCCTTCAAATAGCTTTCCAGAGGCAATTCATTTATGACAACAAGATTTCCACCAACTTTTTGAACTTCAAGAGTGCCACGATATTCGTTGTCATTTAAATCCGGATTCCAGGCCGGATGATGTTCGAAATTTTCAATGCGAAGAATAGTTCCACTTTTCGGCATAAATCGCGTGGTTTTTGTTTCCGTATCTTCAACAGTATAAATTTTATCTTTTTTCAAAGTGCTGATGAGCTTATCGCTTTGATACACCTCAAATTCTCCATTGCCGGTAATTTGCGGTTCACCGCTGAAGCTCAATTTAACCCGAATATTCCCCTCTTCGGTACTTGGCTGATTCTCTGATTTGTCTTTTGTTTTGGGTGTTTTGCCTTTATTTAAAAGCTGATCCTTCAGATTTTCCTCGTTGACGGTTACGCGGTAGTAATAATAGATAGGCTTTTTCAAAAGCTGATTTTTGTTGACAGTAGGTCTGATCAAAATAGATTTTTTCTCAAGCTTTTCGTCAGAAGATACTTCGGCCACAAAACTGATGGTACCAATATCGCCGGACTCCACTTTTTCATTGATGAGCTTGGCATCTGTCACTTTGAGATCGCTTTCTTTAAGGATCATCAATTTCATATTCTTAGCCGTCCACGTTTCCTTGCCGAGATTTCGCAGTTTGATACGAATGGCATATTTTCCGCCTCGGCGCCAGGAAGTCGAGCCGGATTTTTCAATGACCTCGGCTTCATAAAGTCCGCCAAAAACCGTAGTTTCAAAATACATTCCGTAATCCTTGAGCCAGCCAACGCCATCAATGTAAGGCGTAAAATATTCACGATAATGTCCTGTGGTGCCTGGTGCTTTGAGATCGAGTGTAAAAGTGCCGATTTCGCCCGGTTTTACATCTTCCTCGGTAAGGAAGCCCATTTTTGTTGAGCGCGGAAGCGAAAACTGGCTGATTCTTTCCTGATCGTGGTCGGCTTTCAGGTAAATGGTATTTTCGCCGCCTTTGCGCCAGGTGATATTGCCTGTATTTTTCAGTTTTACCCAGGCGGTGAATTTTTCGCCTTTTTCCATCCCTTTTTCGGGATATTTGGCATCGACAAATTGATATTTGTAATCGACCTGTTGGACAGAAACCGGTAGAACCAGGTAATCTTTGGCCTTTTTTGCGCCACTAAAGACCGGCGCGATATGCATGTAAACAAGATTGCTCTTTTTGCCGGCTTTGATATTGAAAGTGAAAGTGGCTGTTTTTCCCGGCTTCACTTCTTTTTCCTGCATTTTTGCCAAAATTACAGGATCTGATCCAGGAAATGAAAGCATGCCTTCAAATTCCGGATTGGTATCTACTACGATAAAAGTTTTGCCGTCCCAATTTTTTTTGCCGATGTTTTCCATTTTGAGTGTAACGGTTTTTTCCTCGTCCGGCTTGAGTTCGAGATAATAAAGATCGGATACATCCTGGAAATCATCATCCTTCACAAATTTTTCTTTCTTCTTCTTCTCCCATTGTGCGGCGATGATGCGAATTACGGGCAATTTTTCATATAAATTGATTCCCGGGCATGTAGTAGCCATAATATCTTTATGACCAAAGACGTTATGCATGTCTTCCCCGCGAAATGTGGATTTGCTTGCAGGATCGATAGCGTGCAGTTTTGATTTTTCACCAATAAGATTGCTCACTGCGGCAATGACTTTTTCGGGCACTTCCGCATCTTCGTAATTTCCAAGGATGGCAATGCCGATAGAGCTGTTATTTCCCGGGCCGGAGTGCGCGCCGATAACACCTTCGCCGCCAAAGCGACCTTCGTAAATTTTGCCCTGCTGATCGATGATGTAGTTGTAACCTATATCGCCCCAGGCGCGCGTAACCGCGTGATAGTAATAAATGTCACGAATTGCCTGTTTCGGGTCATCAAGGTTTCCGGTAGTAGCGGTGTGATGAATGATAAATTTTTTGACTTTTTCTGGATACTGTAATGGCCATTTGTATTTATCCCCTTCGGAATCAGTTTCAACAACTCTGGAATATTTGAGTTCATCTTTGAATTTTTCGTAATACTCCGGATCAATCTCGATTAAAACCGGATCAATATTATTGGCCTCGAGATAGCGATAAGATTCATCCGCTCCCCAACTGTAACGTGAGATAATATTTAAAGTACTTGCGCCGCCGCTCGCGGCAAACTCCGGAGAAGGCGCTGCAGACAGCTGCCTTGTTTCTCCAGTTTTTATAAATGTCCATTGCGGATTTTTTACAATCGGCCGGGCTATGCCATCTCCATAAAATTCAAATTTATACTGCATGTGTGTGGCCGGATTGCTTGAAGCCATAGCATATTTTTTGCCAATTATTATCAAATCTTCTTCCTCTTCAAGCTCTACCCATTGCCCCCAATTGCCAGCAATTTTGAAACGTACAAAGCCCTCCGCACTGGTGCCGTTTGGTTTTGTTTCATCCCAACTGCCACCTACGGAAGTAAATTTAAAACCGGGTGAATATTCTTCTGACAAAAAAATTTCAACAGTCTTATAGGGTGCGATATGTGCAGAATTATAAACTGTGGGACGTGAGGAAAGAGTCAATACTTCCTGAGAAGAGATTGTGTAAACTTTTGTTTCTGGAGTTCCGAAACTCAGCGTCAAAGCTAGAGTTGTGGCAAAAATAGCAATTAAAAGTATCTTAAATTTTCGATGCATGCTCAAAATTTAGCTCAAAATTCGTTGTATTGTAGCATTTTTACTTTACAAAAAGAAAGTTTGGGGCTATAAGTCCCTAAGGTTTTCCCGCCATTACAATTTTGCATGGAAGTTTCATATAATCTGAGATATCAGAAATCCAATTTTTCAAATAAGCTTCTTTTGGATAAAGAGGGCGAGATCGTTATATATTCAAAAGGCTTTCGATTAAAGGGCAAAGGAGCCGGGGACAAAGGTGAATTAATCAGTTTTTCAGAAATTAAAGAATTTTATTATCGCAATGAAAAA
>JACQRJ010000030.1 GCA_016206505.1 Candidatus Peregrinibacteria bacterium
GAAAACAAAAGATCAGTCCTTATGCGGGTTTTTAGCCGCAAACGAGATTAAAGATGCTGATTCATATTATGAAAACCATACAAAAAGTAATTGTCAAAATGAATTGCATTACACTTATGGTGATGCCGACTGGAGATTGGGTCAGTATAAACCGGATGAACCATACTACATGGGAAGCGCAACCATTGAGGGCTGGATGATCTTTACAACTTCATACGTTTCAGGCCTTTCGGCTCATTTTCATGTATCTCCCAATTCAATAGAAAAATTACCGCCATCTTTGCAAAATCAAGAAGATTTCCTTGTCCAATACAGGGACAAAGATGGCAGATGGCAGCGCCTTGAAGATGAAAGCGAAATGCCTTCACTATTTAAATACAGCGAAAAGAACCCCGGCAAAATAAAAATCACAGGTATTTTAAGGCAAATGGAAGGTTCTCCATACATCAGCCTGGAATCAGTTATTAATGAATCAGCTTTTGATCAATGTGTAACTTCTGAAAATGCGCAAAGTCAGGACAGCTGCCTATTTGATCTTGCTCAAAATGATTTTTACGACCTTGAAGAGCTCAAATATCTGCCGGAAGAAGTTTGTGGAAAAATTTTAGAAAACAGCACTGAACGCGCCCAATGTTTTTGGGGCTATGCAATGAGGCTGAAGAATGAGGAATTATGCAAATTTTTGCCGCAGGAGATCAAAGAAATTGCAGAGACCATGAAAGGCTATTCTTATCCGGTGGACTACACCACCCAAAATGAATGCAAAAAAGCGATACAATACACGTATCAGGGCGCAGAATGGAAATTAACATATGGCATTCCTCCTTATGCTGATCCATTTACTTTGATTTATGAAGGCAGTGCCGAAATCTCAGGTTGGATGTCATATGAAATGGTTTATGATGAAAAAATGCTTATGTTTCATGTTGAAGATACTTCCATTAAAAAGCTACCTCTCGTTGCACAGCAGAGATCGGAATATTTTCTAAAATACAAAGATGCAAACGGCGAAGTTCAAACCGTAAAAGAAGAAAACCAAATACCGGAATTATTTAAATACGACACAACAAACCCTGCTACAATAAAAGTAACCAAAATCATCATGAGAATGGAAGGCTCGCCCTCTATAATTCTCGAAAAAATCATCGAATAAGCCTCACTCCCGCCCAATCTTCACCATCTCCCCCTCGGAAATATTGACCACGCTGTCATCATAGTATGATTGGATTTTTGCGGGATCCGCATAAAATTCACCGGTGTTTACGACGCGCGCATAATATTGGAAAAAACGTGGCTTGCCCTCGCTGTACCAGTAAAATCTCACTTCCTGGCCATCAATGTAATACGGGTAATTGATGGGCGAATCGGTGTAATAACCATTGTATATCGAATAAAAATCCGGCTGGGTCACAGGAGTAAGTCCGCTCGGCAAAATATCGGAAATCATATAGCTGTTCGATGGCACAGAACCACTTGCCCCCACATCAAGTCGCACCTTTACAATATCTCCTTCTTTGAATTCATTTGTTTTCTTGTCATTTACATAATAACTGCGCTTGATGCTGACGCCGTCGTCCGTTTTCAATTCTTTGGGATCGACTGATTCCGTATAACTGATAAGTGCCGCCAAATCGCCAACAAGTGAACTGACACGCACTTTGTCGCCCGGGAAAACGTAAATTCCCGCCGCTCCATAGCTTTTCTCCAGATCAAAAGTCTCACTTTCATCACCAAATTCAACTGTAAATTTCGCCTTATCAAAAGATACATTTTCAAAATAATTATCCAAAAATCCGATTCGATACAAATTCATAATGTCATCCTCGATGCCAAAAAAATCACTTTCATGCCAGAGCTCGACGGATTCTTTGTTGCCAAGCCCGGCGGCCAAAATTGCCGACAAAGCCTTTTCATAAGCCTGCTCTTTGTCATATTTGCCGCCAAAGTTCGCAAATACTTCTTCGTAAATTTTGGCCGCCTCACCATCTTCCCCCAATTTTTCAAACGCCAAACCGATATACAATTTCTCAGCGGCACCTAACTTTTCCTCCTCCGAAATAGCCCTCAAGCTTGTCAAAACCGGCTCATCCAGACTGGCCAGTCCAAGTAAACTCAAAACCACATCATCCAGATTGCTCAATTTATCTTCATAAACGGCATAAAAATACTTTTTCAAAGCAAAAACATCGTAGCGCAAAGGAGTCACATCGGCCATCACCGCCAAAGCTGAAAGCCGCAAATCCTGAGAACCGTAAGGCAAAATTTTCAGTCCGCCACCGGAAGCGTCCTGATAATCGCTCACTTCAAACTGCCGCTGTACAGCCCAGGTTTTATCAAAATATTTCTTCGCCATATCAACCGCCGCAAGCTCGGAAATGCGCTGATCCAAACGATCTCCCTCTTCGTTATAAAGCCCGAGTAATTGCCAGAAATACGCACTGCGGCCGACATCCACAAAGAAAATTTCACTTGGCACTTCATTACTCACTTTCAAAACTTCGCCATTCACAACTTCTTCGTCAAAATCGATTTTCATCGCACTCAAGCGCGAATCCACAACGGAAATTTTCTTCAAAAGAGCATCTTCGTATTTTCCGGATTTCGCAAAAACCGTGACTTCATGATCGCCCAAAGTCAATTTTGGCAATTCATAATAGCTGCCCAAAAAAGCCTCACCGGAAACTTTCGGCTCACCATCGCCGGAAATACCGTCACCTAGCAAATTTCCTCCAAGTTTAAAATCAACTTTATCCCCCTTTTTCAAAGCATCCCCAAAAGCCCGGAATTTCAAAACAGGGGAGTCCTTCACGCTAAATTCTCGATTGCTCACGATATCGACAAAAACCGGCATACTCACTTTCAAAGAGCCTTCACCGCTTCCACCGGCAAGCTGATCTAGATTAACGGCCTTCGCACTCACTCTCCATGAAGTAATATTGTCCGGTAAAGTAAATTCAATTGTAGCGTTGCCACCGGAATCTGTGGCAACTGTCTCAAAAAGAGCATTGTCCTCAAAATCGCTGCGTATACCATCTCCACCCTTGTCATTGTGCACATAGAAACCATCGGCAAAATAAGTGTGATATTTTTCAACTTCAAAATTATAAACTGTCACTTCTTCCCTTACAGTACGCAAAGAAGCCACTTCAATTTCCCCTCCGTCTTTATAAAGCATTACATCACCGACTTTAAGCTTCGCGGCCCTTTGCCATCTGCCATTTAAGAAAATTATATGCTCTGCTGTAAGCCGCAATTTCTCATTCACTACAAAATATTCCGAAACATTTTCCCGATATAATTTTGCAACCAAAGCCGGCACAAGTTCGCCGGAAACATAAGATTCCTTCGTCAAAATATAGTCGCCCACAACAACATCTTCGATATTTTTCGGCCGCCCATCAGCCATCAAAATCTGTGTGCCAGCCAAAAAGCATCCTCCCTTGCCACCATCCTGCTCGGCTGACAGCGGATTATCATGGCTTTCATACGAGGTCAAAACACCGGTGGGCACCAACCTGTAAAGATCATCAAGCGGACTGCCGACAAATTCATAAACCAGCTTGTAATAAGCCTCATCGACCAGATTCAAATTTACATTGGCAAAAACTCCATCTCCATCTTTATCCGTAACTTTGATGTCCAATTTTGCCTTCTCTCCCGGCTCATAACTTTCCTTATCGCTTTCAATCTCGATATTCAGAGACTTCAAATCACTATCATAGTAAATAGGCACATCATAAGCGGAAACATATTTTTGCCCGTCAAACATCACCGCTCCAACATTTACGTTTGGCACATCTTCATTTTTGAAACTGAAATCATAAACCGGCTTACTGATAATTTCGTATTGCTGGAGCCCGTCCTGATATTGCAAAAAGAGAAAAGCTCCATCCTTTGGACTCTCCATATCCATTTCATTTTTTTTCATCACAATTTCCACCTTCTCACCAATATCAAAAGTCCGCTTATATTCATCTTCTTTACCATTCAAAACTTCCAGATGATAATAAAAATACTCATTGCCGTCGCTTAAAGAGCCATAAACAAAGACATTTTCCACCCACTCATTGCCCTTATCATCGTAAGTTGTCAGCACAATGCGATATTTCTTTTCTGGATCAATCGTAAATTCATAAGCAGCTTTACCGTCTTCATCAGTCACCACTTCAAAACCCGGCAAAACCTTATCCACAGGCGTATAATCGTAGGTTTTCACATTTTTCTTATTGATGAAATCATAGTACTGTCCGGTCTCTGTTTTGATCCATGTTGTTTCAATAATTTTGCCCTGCACTTTGCGATTTTTGGCAATCTCACCAAGATAATCCTCGTAATGTTCGTTTGTACCTTCATTGAGCTTTTTAAGATCCACAAAATTCGTGGAAATATCAATTTTTGCAACATTATCCTTTGCCGCAGCGGTGCCGGAAACACTCAAAGTCGAATTAAAAACGCGCACGTCCTCATAACCGCTCACTTCATCGGTTTCTTCTCCCAAATGCGGCTTCACCTCAAAATAATAAACATTACTGTTGCCGCACCAATAATCCTCTTCCGGACATTTTGAGGATTTTGAAGTCACTTCGACAGAATATTTTCCCTCGGCATCTGTTTTCGCATTTTGCGCCGTCGCATTCGGATAATTCAAAGTTAAATTAAGAGCCGGCACCGGCGTTCCTTCAAAAAAATGAGCATCAATATCAAATTTCATCTTCTCACCCGCAAAAACCGCCTCCTTGTCAGCCAAAACCGCGATTTCATAAGCCGGCTTTACATAATTTTTAATTTCAAAATACTTGCTTTCAATAACCTCGGCATCTTCACCTTCGCCAATCAGCACTTCCGCATAATAATACCCCGGAAGTAAATTTTTTAATCCGATTGCTCCAGAATAATTATAATTTTTATCAATAACCAGGGGCTCCTGTTGCACAAAATTCAACCAGTCTTTGTAAATATTAATCTTCAGCTCTTCTTTCTTTAATGTGCCTTTTTTTGGCTGAATAAAGCCCCAATATCTCATCGTGTCATTGCCACTGTACATCGGACGGTCGGTATAAAAACCATGCCAATAGTCAAAACTGTTATCGCGCCACCATTCCGGAGTGATCTCCGCCAAAAGCATTTTCCCCTTTTCATCTGTAAACTTCATCAAAAAAGATTCCCGATCCTTCCATTCGTTTTTCCATTCCTCTGGCGTTTCAAAAGTGCTTACTCCCAATGTATTTGTTGAAAATTCTTTATTCAAACCTATGAGTTCAATCTCGGCCTTCGCCGCTTTTTTTGTTTTTACATCATTGATCCATACAAGCGTATCCGTAGTCGTTACTGTGATATATGCGGAAAGATCTGTAATTTGGACAATTGCCTGACGATTAAACCTGCCATTTTTCAGTTCAAAAAGATAAAAACCCGGCTCAAACTGAGCATCCGGAAAATAAATATAATCCTGCCATTCTATCTTGTTTTTTTGCGCCTCAAAAGTACCCAAAAGCTCTAAATTTTTAGTACTGTAGCTAAACAGATTTCTAGACCAATAACACCATGAAGGGATTTCCGCTCTCTCTTCCCAGGCTTTCAGATATTCATCAAGATTTTTATAGCGGTAAACATTTACGGGAACGCCATTTTTCAGTTTTCGCAAATCCGGCGGTCTGTCCACATCTCCGATTTTGATCAAATCTTCGGTCGAACCTTCATCGTAGATCACCATGAGACCGTCATCATCATAATCATAAACTTTCAAAGCGATAGTCTGCTCTGTCCCGATTTCATAATAACTGTTGCGAAACTGCACGCCGGTATCATACTCGGTCACCAGGCTTGAATCCGTTTCAAACTGAAAAGTGAAATCTTCGCCAAGTTTCTGATCACTATCTTTCAGGGGCAAATCTCCGTCAATTTTTACAGTATAAACAGTAGCTTCTTTCAGCGATTCCTCCGGCACATAAACCGCAGTTTTTCGATGATATTCAAAATGTCCCTTCAAAGTCGGCTTAACTTCAAAATATTTATCCAATTTCTCATAATTCTCATGACTGAAATTTATTTCAATCCCACTTGCCAAAGGCACTGTTGTGCTCTGATCTCCGGGCAAAGTTCCTTTTATCTTAAAAGTGTCTTTAACCTGATATGCCCACGTATAATTTTTCTCTTTGCTGCGAATAGCAAAACGATAAATTTTGTTACCGTCAAGAGCTTTCTCAGGATTGATTTCATATTCACCTGTTCCTGTCCTATCCACTTCAAACGCTACCTCCGGCTCAAGACTAAGCACTTCTGCAATCACATCCTCATCGAGATCCTCGGAAGACTTCAAAGTAAAAGAACTGTCATTTTCAACTCCGCTGCCATCTTCCTCATCTGCAACCATCGTAAAACTGGCGGAAACAGTCTGTATTTTCACTCCAGGCAAAGGAAAGCTGAAAATCGAAGCCAAAATAACGACGATCAAAACTCCGGCAAAAACCCCGGCCGACAAAAATTTTCTTTTCATATCAAATTTTGGTTAAATATTTTAAGAGTCCTCTTATTTCACTACAAAGCCCACAATCTTGCCCGGAACATAAACTTCTTTCACAATTTGCCCTTCGGAAAGATATTTTTCAACATTTTTATTTTCTCTTGCCATCTTCAAAGCCACATCCTGAACTTCATCAACGGCAATGACAATTTCGCCTCTTACTCTGCCATTTACCTGCACTCCAAGCGTCACCACGTCATTTACAACAAGTTTTTCGTCATGCACAGGCCAACTACTATCAACAATACTGTATTTTTCACCCAGCATTTCATAGCATTCTTCAGCCAGATGCGGCGCCATAGGCGCGATCAGTCGCACCATGATTTTTTTCGACTCTTTATCAATTCCGTTTTTATAAGCCATATTTACAAACTCCATCAAAGCCGCCACCGCAGTATTGAAATGCATTTTTTCAATATCCACAGTCACTTTTTTAATCAATTTATGCAAAGCTCTCGCCAAAGCATCGGCATCCTTCACGGAATTTTCCCCTTCCACCAGATTATAAAATCGCTCCACAAACCTTGCCACACCGGTAATACCTTTATCGTTCCAGTCCCCACCTTCGGTAAAAGGCCCCATAAACATCAAATACATGCGGAAAACATCAGAACCGAAATTTTCCACAAACTCATCCGGAGAAACCACATTTCCTTTTGATTTACTCATTTTCGCGCCATCCTTCGTGACCATTCCCTGATGTACGAGCTTTCTAAAGGGCTCCTTAAAGCCGACATAACCGACATCATTCAAAGCCATGTTGATAAACCGCGCATATAAAAGATGCATGCAGGCATGTTCCGGCCCACCGATGTACATATCTACCGGCAGCCATTTATTGGTTATTTCACGGTCAAAAGGTTCATTGGCATTTTTATTCGATGGATAACGCAAATAATACCAGGAACTGCACATGAAAGTGTCCATTGTGTCCACTTCCGGCTCCCAACCTTTGCCAAAAATTTTCTCCGTTCTCTCAAAAAGCTCTTTAGAACGCGCAAGCGGCGCAGTCCCATCCGGTTTAAAATCAACGTCGGAAGGCAATGTCCACGGCAAATATTTTTCCGGCACCGGATGCGGATTGCCGTTTGGATCATAAACAATCGGAATTGGAGCCCCCCAATATCTTTGGCGCGAAATCAGCCAGTCCCGAAGCTTGTAATTTACACCTCGCTTGCCTATGCCTTTTTCCTCTACATAATCAATAATATCCGCTCTCACTTCGCCCCATTTTCTTCCCTTAAATTTTTCCGGCAACTGCATAATTCCGTCTTCCGCATGGTGATAACAATATTCCAGATTCAAAACTTTTTTAGCTTCTTCAAAGTCCTCCGGCACCATTACCGGCCTAAGCGGTATCCCATATTTCTTTGCAAAAATAAAATCCCTCTCATCATGCGCGCTGCAATTCACAATGCCACTGCCATAATCCATCACAACAAAAGAGGCCACCCAAAGCGGTAAATCTCCGGTGCCAAAAGGATCATCTATATATCTTCCCGTAAAAATTCCTTCAATATCATTTTCCACATCAAACTTATCTGCGAGCTTTTTTTGCTTTACGCGCTCTACAAAGGTAGTCACCGGCTTTTCATGCTCGGTTCCTGCCACAAGCTGCGCAACCAAAGGATGCTCAGGCGCAATCACTGCAAAAGTCTGAGCCATATAAGTCTGCGGCACAGAGTCAAAAGCTTCAATTTCAATGTCAAAATCCTTGATTTTTTGTTTCCAGTTCACACCTTCGCTTCTACCAATCCAATTCTGCTGCATCAAAATAGTCTTTGCCGGCCAATCAAGCCCTCTATAATCCAGCAGCTTTTCCGCATAATCACTGATTTTGAAAAACCATTGATAAAGCTCGCGCGTACTTATGGGATTTTTACACCTTTCACAATGCCCCTCTTCCACCTGCTCATTTGCCAAAACCGTTTTGCAGCTGTCGCACCAGTTTACCGCCGCCTTTTTCTTATACGCCAGCCCCATGTCAAACAGCTTCAAAAAGACCCATTGTGTCCATTTGTAATACTCCGGATCCGAAGTTCTGACAGTTTTATCCCAATCCCACATTGCGCCGATTTCCGAAAGCTGCTTGGTCATATATGAAGTATTGTGCTCGATACTTTCTTTAGGCGGCACTCCGCTTGCAATAGCATAATTCTCAGCGGGCAAACCAAAACTGTCATACCCCATCGGCTGTAAAACATTATAGCCCTTCATGCGCATATATCTTCCATAGCTGTCGGCCGGCCCATAATTATACCAATGCCCGATATGCAATTTATCCCCTGAAGGATAAGGAAACATCACCAGATTATAATATTTTGGATTGGAATCATCATTCAGATTTACAGTAAATAGGCGGCTTTCATTCCATTTTTGCTGCCACTTTTGCTCAATTTGACGCGCTTGATACTTGCCCATACGGGCAAGATATTAATAGGCAAAGCTGATCTTGTCTAGAATATCCAGAGTTTTGTCCACATTATTTGTTTCCAGTTTTGCATCGTCATTTTCATTCGCTTTGATCGCATCTACCTGCTCGCTCAAGTCCTTCGCAGCCATCACGATTGCCGTAACTTTCTTATCTTCAACAATCGGCTGAGCGCTAAGCAAAACCAGAATTTCTTTTTTATTTTTACTCATTCTAAAAGGACCAAGCGCTTCATTTTTCTGACCTTCGGCAATCAGTTTTGCATGTGCCGAAACAAAAGCCGGCAAATCTTCGCTATTGATAAATTCAAACAAAAGATTATTCAATACATTGCTACATTTCATGGATAGCAATTTACAAAAATCATTGCTGACAAAAGTAATCATTCCTTCAACATTGATTACAATTATCGGATCTTTCGAGTTGCCAATAATTTCTCTATATCTATCTTCCTTATTTGGGTCTTTCTTTTCATTATCTTTGCCGACTTCTTTGCTTTCTTCAGCGGCTTTCCCAACCTGCAGAATATTCGCCTTGCTGTAGGAAAACTCCTCTCCTCCATTTTTCAGAAAAAAAGTTATAGAGGCTACAGATAGGAAAAACAGAGCTATAGCCATAAGCGCTATTTTCTTTGTCTGTGAGAGATGAAACATACTGTTTCTATTTATTTTTATTCGAGCTTATCTTATTATAAAACATAAGGCGCAACATGTCAACCAAATGCTTCCGAAAGGACTCACCGAAGACGTCAGATCGCCCTTTACATGGAATATAAAATATCGTATAATATACAAATAAAAACTAAAACAAACCAAATGACAAATCCAAATGTCGATGTTTCCATGCTTCTGCCGATTCTCAAAAAAATCCCTCTTTTTGCCGATCTGAATGAGCAGCAGCATAAGGACATCATTCAACACATCGTTCTCATGTACTACCCTGCAAATTACACCATTTTCAAGGAGGGTGATGCCGGAGATGCCCTTTATATTTTGAAAACCGGACAGGTTAATGTCATCAAGGAGCCAAAAGAAGCGGGGGATTTGCCCCAAAACATCGCCGAAATCAATACCGGCGGTTTTTTTGGTGAAATGGCTCTTGTTTCCGATGTTCCACGCAACGCGACCGTAAAGGCCACAATAGACAGTGAAGTTTTCATACTCAACAAAGATGATTTCAGCAAACTGCTCGCAGAAAATACTGTTTTAGCGCAGCAAATAAGCGCTACGGTAGTTTCTCGCCTGAATCAAAATAATAAAAATCAATGATCCTAAGTTTTTTGATCCTGACCCATCTCCTTGGTGATTTTGTTTTACAGCCGACAAAACTGGTTCGCTGGAAAATGACAAGTTACAAAGGAACTCTTGTTCATTCTCTTGTCCATTTTCTGATTGGCCTCATTTTACTTTCACCTTTCATTATAAATGGCTACGTTTGGCTTATCGGTATTATCTTTACAATCAGCCTGATTCATTTTTTTATAGATCAGGCCAAAATCAGCTATGACCTCAAACACGACGAAAAGGTAAAACCTTTCATCATCGATCAAATGCTGCATCTGCTTGCCATTATGCTGGTAAACTTTTTTCTGGGAAAAACACAATTAATACTTCCGGAAAGCAGCTTTACGCTCATTTACAGCGATCTCAACATCATAAATTTTTTCTCTTTCCTGGTTTTTGCCGGTTCAGTAATCGAAATTTACAATTTCCAAAAAAAACGTGAAAAAAATGCCAAAGCAAAGCTTAAATTCAACAAAGTCGAAATGATAAAAAGAATGTTGATTTTCACCATGATCTACAGCGTTTTCACTATCTTGGGCATCTATTCCTACAAATTTTTGTGAGCGCCAAGGTGGTGGTGCGGATTTATATTATCCTTCAAAACCACCTCCCGGGCAGAAGTTTCTTTTTCGCCGGTTAATTCCAAAAAAGTAAAAGTCCAAACGCTGTAGGCGAAAACATCAACTATACCATTGAGATACGAAGCAACAATCAACGACAAAATGCCTACTATTCCTCCTACCAAAAGTCCGGTCACCGGCAAGGCGACCGTAGCTATATATCCGGTAATCAGTACAATGATTATCGGTATAAAAAAGACCACGAAAGCCTGAATAATCACTCTGATACCGATAATAATCATCAAAATCGTAATAAGAAAAGTGTGTTTCCAGTGCATGAAAACCAGCCTTCCGCTCCTTTTCATCGATTCAAAAACCCCCATTCCATCGATCACTATAAAAAAATCCGTAAAGGTAAAAAATAGCGTTAAGCCGAAACTTATTACCAGAAAAAGCAAAAACACCGGAAGCAGTAATTTGAAAATAACAGGTCCGAGATTGCGCAATACAAAAGACATTTCTATCAGAATTGAAAAAAATGCAAAAGTTTTGATCAAAAGATGATATTCAAAAAGAGGCAAAAACGACATTAGGCCATATTTCAAGCCGGTGCCCAGCCCTGCTTGTTGGCCATTGCGATTTCTAGCGATTTTTTGAATTGCCGATGCCTTGGCCAGAGTGGGAAATAGCATATAAAAAATTGCCAAAACCACAGCAACTATGATAAGAGGAAACGTCCAGGAAAGGTGTGTGTTTATGAATTCCCAAATAAAACTGACCACATCATGCAAAAAACTGCCTTCGGGATTATCAAAAACCCAAGATTTTTTAAAAGCAAAAAATTGATAGGCCATATAACCGATACTTACAGTCGTTGTTAAAATTGCGGGAAGAAAACCAAACCAGATAATAAGCTGTTTGCTGTTCTGGGTATAATGCCAAGAATCCTTAATTAATTGTCGATAATCCATTATTGACTTTCAAGTCTTTGCGACATTATATTTAAAAAAAGCTTAATTTGCGAAGCAAAATGGAAGAAACAAAAAGTAAACATCAAAAAATCGTATACACTCCGAGAAAATTCACCTGGATCGATATTAGCGACCCCACTACGGCGGAAACCTCTTATTTAAAGCGTCATTATAAGTTTCACGAACTTGATTTGGAGGACTGTCTTTCTGTTAGCGAAAGGCCTAAAATTGATGATTATGACGATTATCTTTTTATCGTTTTGCACATCCCGCAGCGTAAAAAAGGCAAAATCATCAGTGGCGAATTGAATTTATTCATCGGCCAGAATTTTTTTATTACACTGCACGGTGCAAATCCCATTATTGGGAAGGTTTTTGAGAAATGTAAAAAGAGCAAAAAATTCAAAGAAGAATATATGGGAAAGGGCAGCGGCTACCTCCTCTATCTACTGATCGACAATCTTTTTGAGTCCGGATTTCCATTGGTTGATGAACTAAATAAGCAATTAAATGAAATTGAAATAGAGGTTTTTGACCGTGATTATTCTCAGGACAGGCTCAAAGACATTCTTGTTTTGAAGAAAGACATTATCAATTTCCGCCGCTTTATAATGCCTCAGCGTGCCATTATTGCCCAATTGGAACACAAAAATAAGAAATTTTTACCCGAAAATCTGGATGTATATTTCGACGATGTTGTGGATAAGATTGAAAAAATGTGGAACAGCCTGGAAAATCTGCAGGAATTAACGGCATCGGTTCAGGAAACAAATGAATCGATAATTTCCCATAATACCAATAACGTCATTAAAATTTTGACTGTTTTCTCGGTTGTAATGCTTCCTTTGAGTGTAATTACTGGATTTTATGGCATGAACGTCAGAGGACTGCCATTTGTAGAGCACACTTCTCCGGTTTTGGTTATTTCCGGAATCCTTTTGACTGTTGCCGTGGTTATGATTGGCTTTTTTAAGTAC